>NZ_JAUBRN010000019.1:0-105162 GCF_036701875.1 Microcoleus sp. MON1_C5
AACATGGCTCAAGCTCAACGTCTTGCTGGCTTTAATTTTAACATCCTCAAAGACTTGTTTAGAATGAAATAGCCCTGCTATTATGCCAGCCATAACCGCGCTGTAAATTGCAATCCTCGGCAGCAAACTGGATACTGGCAATCTCGATTTTTTACTGACTTTAGCTACATTGACTGACATTTTTTTAACTGTCATAAAGTAAATTTGCCAAGCTTGTAGGGTGCGCCACAAGCACCCTACAAACTATAAATTATGCAGTTTCGTGCTGTTTGCGCCATGCGGGGTGCCACAGCAATTCGGCAGTCGATCGCTTCTCGACCATCTCAGGAGTAATCATACAGTGAGCCACATCCTTGCGAGAAGGCAACTCGTACATGACATCGAGCATTAACTCCTCTAAAATGCTGCGGAGAGCTCTCGCGCCAGTTTTGCGACGATAGGCCTCCTGGGCGATCGCCCGTAGCGCTTCCGGCTGGAATTCCAACTCCACGCTGTCCATCTTCAACAGCTTTTGATACTGCTTCACCAGCGCATTCCGGGGCTCAGTCAATATCTGCATCAAAGCTGCTTCATCCAGCGGCGAAATCACCGTCACCACCGGAATCCGCCCGACAAACTCAGGAATCAAACCAAACTTGACTAAATCGTCGGGCTGTACCTGCTGCAAAATATCAGCCGCCCGCTTGTCTTTCGCCGGCAAAGTCGAGTTGCTGTCGCTTTCTGTTGGCTGAATAAAGCCCAAGGATTTTTTACCCAAACGCTGTTCAACTATTTTTTCCAAACCGACAAAAGCACCGCCACAAACAAATAGAATTTTGCTAGTGTCAACTTGAATAAAATCTTGGTAAGGATGTTTGCGGCCGCCTTGTGGGGGCACGTTAACCACTGTTCCTTCCAACATTTTTAGCAGCGCTTGCTGTACTCCTTCTCCTGATACATCTCTAGTGATCGAAGTGTTTTCGCTTTTGCGAGCAATCTTGTCAATTTCATCAATATAAATAATGCCACGCTGCGCCGCTTCAACATCAAAATCCGACATTTGCAACAGCCGCAGCAAGATATTTTCTACATCGTCGCCGACATATCCAGCTTCTGTCAGAGTCGTCGCATCGGCTACCGCAAACGGCACTTCGAGCATTTGCGCCAAACTTTGCGCTAACAAAGTTTTGCCACAACCTGTGGGGCCCACTAGGAGGATGTTGGATTTTTGCAGTTCTACATCGCTGTCAGGGGAAGACTTGTCGCTATCTTTAGCTTGGTCAACGCTCAAGCGCTTGTAGTGGTTGTAAACTGCTACAGAAAGGACTTTTTTTGCTGAATGCTGGCCGATGACGTGGTTGTCTAAATGCTGCTTAATCTCTGTTGGTTTCGGAATTTGAGCTAAAACGATTTTCGATTTATTCGATCGACCCGGGCGCCGCGTTCCTTGTCCCTGAGACTCTCGCACCTCTGATTGGGGAATCTGTTGACCAATTGTTTTACTGGAGTCAAAGAACTCCTCCTCTAAAATTTCATTGCACAGTTCCACGCATTCATCGCAAATGTAGACGCCGGGCCCAGCGATTAACTTGCGGACGTACTCTTGCGACTTGCCGCAAAACGAGCATCTGAGATGGGAGTCATATTTTGACATATTTGCCTCTTACTTTACGGTTGCGGTTGCTTGTTTCGACTGGGGAAGTTGCCGCGGGAGCGACCTTAGCTTTGCCCTAGAAGGGTTTCCCGAGCGGACACCCAAGCCAGTCAAGCTTCGCGATCTCTATTTCTAAGTTAACACTTTTGAGGCTTCAGTCATTAGTCATGAGTCATTCGAGCAAATTTGAATTTTTATTTTTCACTTGAAAGTAAAGCGGCCCGGGCTTACCATTTTTTGTATTCCAAAAATTTTCCCGACATAATTATTTTCACTCGATCGCCTTTTGGGTCTGCTTCTTTCTCGACATCCATAGTAAAGTCGATCGCGCTCATAATCCCGTCACCAAATTTTTCCTGTATCACTGCTTTGAGCGGCATCCCGTAAACCTGAATTATTTCATAGAATCGATAAAGCAGAGGGTCAACTGGAACCGAGGCATCCAAAGAACCTTTTAACGGAGGTTCACAGAGAACCGCAGCCGTCTTGCTATCTAGTCCCAAAGCCGAGACAATTTTCTCGGCTTCCTCTTCTGATGCGGTAGCTTGACGGTAAATAACCGCAGCAATCCAAACTTCGTCGCGCCCCAAAACTTTTTCCAAATCTGCAAAACTAATTCCCTTAGCTTTTTTAGCCGCCAAAAGCTTTTCTGTAATTCCTGAAATTGCCATTAAATATTCTCCCTTTCACTTCAGTGTCAGATGTGCAATATGTCTCACATTTTGGTGATTTTGTCAATACTAATTTGAGAATAAAAATCGAATTGATAGCTCGGAACTTCAGCAAAAGTTGGTCTCGTTAACCCCCACAACTCATACAATTTGAGATTTGAGATTTGAGATGTTAGATTGGCAATGACTGATGACTACTAGGGTTGAGAGCTAGTCAACAGTTGCATTCTTTTTGCCAACTGGTACCACAACTGATACAACTGAGAAATCCTAAAATAACTCATAACAGCCCTGCGACAATGGTACAGTTGGCAGTATATGTAATAAAAGTTACACACGCAAAGGCCTTCGGCATTCGGCAAACGGCTGAATTTTGATCGTGCTAGCCTGAAGCTCAATCCTCGCTCACGCAGGCAAAGCCCCTTTACACTCAAAACCGGCAACTGACAAAAGTATGGAGATTCAGACCAAAGATTACACGCTCCAGTACGATCGCGCTACGCAAACAGTCACCTGTAGCGGCTCGTTCCGACTCAGCCAGGTGGAAGAATACGCACCGATCGTCGATCTGCTCAACGAAGTGGCTGACTCCTGCCCAAACACGGTGACTCTAGACTTGCGAAAGCTAGAATTTTTAAATAGTTCTGGAATGAATATTGTCTCAAAATTTGTGATCAAAGTGCGCCAGCAAAAAAATATTCAAATCGCCATCAAAGGTTCTAAACAGATCCCCTGGCAGATAAAATCCCTGAAAAACTTGCAGAGGCTGATGCCTTCCTTGCACTTAGAATTGGAATAGTAGCGAAAAAGGTAAAGATGAATCCCCGGCTAAGTCCGGGAACCAGGATGAGGGTGGCTGAAGTTAATCGGAATAAGTCATAGTTAAACTAGCACAAAACCGTAAAAAACTTCAGAACAGACTAAAAATTACCAATTTTCAATTGCTATGCAGGAAGAACCATCGACAGAACAGCTACTTTTCGACGTTCAGCGGCTGAGTGCGGAACTTGAAAACTTGAAGCGCGAAAAGGTTGACCTAGAACTTTTGCTGGAGACTACCACCGAACATTCAGATACGATGGAAGCTCACTTGCTGAGCAAAGCTGAGTTGGCGCTGCGTTCAAGCGAAGAGCAGTTTCGGGCGATCGCCTCGGCAACTCCCGTGCCGATATTAGTTTCTCGCCTCTGTGACGGCTTAATTATGTATGCGAACGCTCAATTGGCTTCTCTCCTGAACATACCCCTAGAAAAATTGATCGGCTGCAGCACTCCAGACTTTTACTTCAACCCCGCCGATCGCCCAAAGGTACTTGAGGCACTTGCTCAAAACGGATACCTCCAAAACTACGAACTCCACTGCAAAAAATCAGACGGCACCGCTTTCTGGGCGATGATCTCGGTTCAGTCGCTGGTGTTTAACGGGCAGCAGACGGCATTGTGCGCCTTGTACGACCTCACCCAGCGCAAGGAAGCAGAACAAACCCTCCAAGAGAGCGAAAAGCGGCTCCGCCGCCAGAGTTTGGCTTTGTTGCAGCTAGGTCGGCAGAGGACTCTCAATAGCGGTGCGCTGAATGTGGGAATTCGCGAAATTACCGAGGCTGCAGCCCGGACTTTGGATGTGGAAAAAGTCAGCGTCTGGCTTTACAACCAGGGAAGATTTGGAACTCGCTACCCGAGCGATCCCCAGCTAAATTTTACCGAGAGAGTGCTCGCCCACAGCCAAACAGGGCCACTCGATAAAGAGGCCGCTGCCCCAGAGCAAGACGAGGGGGTTAATCATTCTAAGTTTAAAACCCCCAACCTCAAATTAGTTTGTCTCGACTTGTACGATCGCACCCAGGAGAATCATTTGAGCCGGGAGTCCATATCGGCAAGCGATTTAAATTTATCAAGTTTAGATGTTGAAGGCGACGCACCGGGCGAAAATTTGCGATCGGACAATGCTTTAGAACCTACGACAAAGACTCAAAAATCTCTACAAACAGATTTGTCCCACTCATCTTCGGTAGCCGAACATTCCGCTGTGCTGCCAAATGCCAGCAAGCCCAATTCATCCATATTAAATGTAGCAATTAGGCTCGGCGGGCAGATCGTGGGCATCCTCTCTCTCGAACATATCGGCGCGCCCCGCCAGTGGGCTCTGGAGGAGCGCACCTTTGCTGATTCTTTGGCAAATTTGGTAGCGCTGGCGATCGAAGGATTTGAGCGCCAGCGGGCTCAGGAAGCACTCTCCAAAGCCAAAGCGCAGCTAGAAATGACCGTCGATCAGCGCACCGCTCAACTCACCACCGCCAATAAACTGCTCCGCATCGAAATTGCCGAGCGCAAAAGAGCCGAAATAGCCTTGCAAGAAGCCTTACACAAAGCTGAAGCAGCTTCCAGAGCTAAAAGCACTTTTTTAGCCAATATGAGCCACGAGCTGCGGACACCGCTAAACGCGATTATCGGTTACAGCGAAATGCTACAAGAAGAAGCACGGGAATCGGGACTCGAAGACATCATTCCCGATACCCAAAAAATTTATAACGCCGGCAAACATTTGCTGACTTTAATTAACGATATTCTAGACCTTTCTAAGATAGAAGCCGGTCGGATGGAGCTTTATTTAGAAAAATTTGACCTCAGTAATTTAATAGAAGAAGTCGTTGCAACTTTGCACCCTTTGGTCGAAAAAAATCACAATCAATTGCAAGTTTCTTGCTCTGAAAATTTGGGAGTGATGTATGCAGATTTGACTAAAGTCCAGCAAATTCTGTTTAATTTGCTATCCAATGCCCTGAAGTTTACCGAAGGTGGAACGGTGCTGTTGAGCGCGACTCGCGAACCAGCAGGCGGGAGCGATTGGGTTTATTTGCAGGTATCTGATACGGGGATTGGAATGTCGGCCGAACAGCAGCAGGGTTTGTTTGAACCTTTTATTCAAGGGGACGCTTCGACTACTCGCAAGTACGGCGGCACCGGTTTAGGATTGGCCATTAGCCGCTTGTTTTGTCAGATGATGGGCGGCGATATCACGGTTGAGAGTCAGTTGGATGTTGGCTCTACTTTTACTGTTCACTTAAAGGCAGAAGTTGATATTAGTTAAAAGTAAGTTTGGCAACTAGAAATGTAGGGGATTTAAGGGATTTAACGGGTGGGGTTTTGCCAGGAATTTTGTACCGAATTTAACGGATTTAACGGATGGCAAAAGAGGGAATAATTTCCCAATTACCCATTCCCCCCTTACCAATTAGCCATTACCAATTACCCATTCGCTTTTTAATTGTGACACCGATCGCGATCGACCTCTGTTGTCGATCACACAGTAGCATTTTTTTTCAGCCTAGAATACGTATATTATCCCAAAATTGTCCTGCAGGCACGATCGGGCGCCTCGCTGCATTTACAAATCCCACCTCAACCTAATTAAGGGGGTGGGGGGTTGCTTCCAGAAGGGCAATTTGGTAAAAGTAATGCTATGGTCGCGAAGCAGTAGAAGGCAAAAGTTAACAGGAAATCAGGAAGTTTCAAAAGTCTCTGGACGCAGAAACACAATTCTGCTTTTTACCTTCATACTGCTTCTACAGGCGAGATAGCACTGCTGCTGAAAGCAATGCACAATTTCTCAGAATCAAAGGAGTGCATCTACATGATTAAACCTTGCAGTCAACCGCTACAAATAAATCCTTTTACTTGTTATCGCGATCCGGCTACAGGCAGGTGGACTACTGTAGTTACAAGTGTTCCAAACACTTGCGAAACAGACTCTAGTTTAAAAGCAGAAGCCGAAGGCGAAAACGAAGGTAAAGCAGAAACGATCCTTTCTGCTCCGCCTGCTGTCTCGGTGTCGAAAAAAGTCCTTTCTTTCTCCGTGCCTCAGTTTAAACACCGTGCCAAAAAATCTGCTGTTAGTGTCAGCAGGTAGCTATCGCAGGGGTCTAATCTAGTTTCCACGGTTAGTCCCCGGCGCTCGTCAAACCAAACAAAACAAACTTATCCATAGCCTAAACAGCCAAAAAGCGATATACTGGCAGCAAACTTTCTCCTTCAATATCCGTGAAGTATTTGCTCGATCGCTGCCTCCGCTTTGTATGGACAGAGCGACCAATTCGCCAGCGGGGAACAGTCATCATTGCTATTCCCATGATTCTTCTGTTTGCTTCGCTGCTAGCAATTGCACGCCTCCGGGAGATTACTCTAGGGATAAGAGAGCGAGCAGATACTAATAGGGAAATACTTCAGGAAACTAACCGCTTGTTAACCCTCGTGGTGGATGCGGAAACGGGCATTCGAGGTTACGGGTTGACGAAGCGCCCCGAATTTCTCTCACCCTACTCAGAAGCCAAGAAGAGTTTGCCTCCGCTACTGGCTGAACTCAAGGTTATGCTTCAAGAAAACAAACTGCAAGCTCAGCGATTTGAAGGTATAAAAAAAAGTACCGAAGAGCATATAAATTTCTTGCAAAACACTTTGAATAAGCTCGACAGTTCGGCAACAAGCGTGCAGTCGCCGGAAATAATTGAGGTGTTCACTCAAGGCAAATTGAGGAGGGATAACCTGCGCGCAAGAATTAATACCTTTTATGAGGCCGGCGAAGCCTACCAGAAAGATCTAGATCAGCAAAGACGAGGTTTGATAGATTTCACTAATTTTGTGCAAGTTGCGGGTTTGCTTTCCGGCTGTTTGGGTGCAGGGGCTTCCTGGTATTTATTTGATAGTTTAGAGAAGGAATTGAGGAAGCGCGAAGCTGGCTTGCAAGAAAGTAAAACTCGCATTCAAGCTGTAGTAGACAATGCGGCTGACGGTATTATTACTTTGGACGCACAGGGAAATATTGAGTCTTTTAATAGGGCAGCAGAAGAGATTTTTGGCGAGAAAGCCGATCGAATAATTGGCTCAAACCTGCGGCGGCTGATATCTCAACCGCAGCCGTACAGCAGCGTGGGGGATTATTCAATCGAATATTTTGTGTTACATCCCGATACTACGCTGAAGACTTACCAGCAAGAAACAGTTGGACTTCGCCACGACGGAACTAAGTTTCCGATGGAATTGGCTGTCAGCGAAATGCGTCTGGCCGATCAACACTTGTTTATTGCAATTTGCCGCGATGCCAGAGGACGGAAACAAGCCGAGGAAACTCTGCGAAAGCAAGCGCAAATGCTGGATTTGGCAAACGATACGATCGCGGTACTAGACTTGAACGGGGCGATTTCTTATTGGAATTCGGGGGCGAAGTGGCTCTACGGCTGGCGGAAGTCGCAAGCCATAGGAAAAAATATTCACAAGCTTTTACAAACAGAATGGACTCAACCTTTTGAGGTAATTCAAAAAGTATTTTTCGAGCAGGGTTCTTGGCAAGGAGAACTGGTGCGAACCAAGAAAGACGGCACAAAAATAACGGTGGCAAGCCGATGGACTTTGCAGCATGACGATCAAGATCAACCCGTGGCTATTTTGGAAATCAGCAACGATATTAGCGATCGCAAACGCTCAGAAATTGCTTTGGCCCAAAGCGCGCAGCGGTTTCGCGCTACTTTTGAGCAGGCGGCAGTCGGCATGGTTCAAACCAGTGTGGAAGGCAAATTTCTGTTAGTCAATCAAAAACTTTGCGAAATTTTGGGATACAGCCGCCAAGAATTGGGGGAGAAAAGATTTCACGACATTACTTGGCCCGGAGATTTGGCAAGCGAACTGGAACTTTTGCGCCAATTATTAGCAGGAGAAATTGAAAATTTCTCTCTGGAAAAGCGCTACATCTGCAAAGATGGAGAGTTGGTGTGGGCAAACTTAACGGTTTCGCTGCTGCGAGAACAAGATGGCAGTCAGTTTCTGATGGGTGTGGTAGAAGATATTAGGGAGCGCAAAAAAGTAGAGGAATCCCTGCGGTTGCGCGCTCAAGAATTGAGGTTGACAGCCCAAAATCTGGCTCAAACCACGAATGTTTTAAGAAAGCGGAATCAAGAATTAGACCAGTTTGCTTATGTAGTTTCTCACGATTTGAAAGCGCCGCTCAGGGCGATCGCAAATCTCAGCAGTTGGATAGAAGAAGACCTCAGCGAGTCGATGACAGAGGATACTCTGCACCAAATGAACCTGCTGCGCGGCAGAGTTCACCGGATGGAAGGTTTGATTGAGGGACTGCTGCAATATTCCCGCGTCGGACGGATTCAAGTGCCTTCAGAAATGGTAAAAGTTGAGAATTTATTAGCAGAAATTATTGATTCGTTGGCGCCGCCGCCTGAATTTGAGGTGAAAGTTGAACCGGGAATGCCAACTTTTGTCACCGAAAAATTGCCGCTACAGCAGGTTTTTTCTAATTTAATTAGCAACGCAATTAAGCATAACCGAGCTGAATCGGGTTCTGTAAAAATATCGGTTAAAGAGTTAGATAATTTTTACGAGTTTTCTGTAGAGGATGACGGGCCGGGGATTGCTCCTCAATATCACGATAAAGTTTTTGTGATTTTTCAGACCTTGGAAGCTCGCGATAAAGTAGAAAATACTGGGATTGGTTTGTCGCTGGTGAAAAAAATTGTCGAAGGTCAAGGGGGCAGTATTTCCCTCGAATCTGCCGAAGGTGAGGGAGCAACTTTTCGGTTTACTTGGCCGAAGCAACCTATTAGCCAAGATGGAAAATAAAACAACTTTAAAGGTAGGATGTTTGCGGATCGCCGCGCTCCACAGAGTAAATGTAGGGTGTACCCGGACTGCCAAGAACCAGATAGCGACTGTTTAAACTGCATCACAACGGATTTCGATGATAAATCCATCAGGATCGTAAAAGTAAATGCCGCGTCCTGTAGCGCGAGTGACGGGGCCGCTGTCGATCGCAATTTGATTTGACTTTAGCACTTCCAGAGCGCGATCGAACAAATCCGGCTCTATATCGAAGGCTAAGTGGTTGGCGCGGGTAAAAGCTTTCTCCGGGTCTGGGTTTGGCGGTTCTAAGTCGGGCTGCCAAAATAAGTCAATAACTGTGCCGTCAGGGGTAACGAAATTCGCGACTTTACCAGCGGCTACCATTTCTGTTAAAGTTGCGGGAATTTCTGCACCTGTTAGTTCGTGCAGGCCGAGAATTGTACCGTAGAAGTGGCGGGAAGCTTTCATGTCGCGCACGTTTAAAGCGATATGGTGAACGCGGCGCAAATTCCCCGGCGCGAGGGCAATTTTGACGTTGTTTTGGGTAGTTTGCATGATTTTCAATTGCGAATGTTCAAATTGAATGTAGTTCGATTTATTCAGATCCTCTGCTGTAAAATAAGCATTTTAAGTGGGTAGTGAGGGCTGGAACCCTCCGATTTCTAGGAGGACTTCAGTCCTCGCTACAAAGACTTTTATTCAGGTCGTGCGATCGCACATCATATCGATTAGTATTATTTTTCTTTAGGAAACGATCCCACGCCTACAAATAGCATTGCCAGACCACCTGCCAGAATTGCGAAGGCAAGTAAACCTACCACTAAATCTAATCCCGATGTATTTTCCATTAAATTAAACCGTTCTCCAATTAAATACAATTATCGGTATTTGTTCATGGTTGAGTGCTTGCACACAATGGGGAAGATCGTAAGAAAAAAATTAGCTCTTAACTTCTTAGAAAAAAAGCCTATTAATTTCTTCCGTCTTCCCTAAACATCCATCCGTTAAATCCGTTAAATTCGGTACACTGCTTATTTGCCGAACTGCTTATTTTGCCAATTCTCGATCGATAGCAGCGATCAGTTCGGGCGAATCGGGGCCAACACTGCTGCGGAATCTAGCAACCACTTCACCCTGTTTGCTAACTAAGAATTTCTCAAAATTCCAGGAAACCTCACCCTTGGGATCGACTGCATTCGTAAGCTTAGCGTACAGCGGGTGCTGCTGAGTGCCTTTAGCGCGTACTTTGTCAAATAATTCAAAGGTGACGCCGTATTTTGTAGTACAAAAATTGACGATTTCTGGATTACTTCCGGGTTCTTGACCTCCGAAGTCGTTACAGGGAAATCCTAAAACACGGAGTCCAGCCGCGCTGTACTTCTGGCTCAATTCTTCGAGCCCTTTGTATTGAGGTGTATAACCACATTTGGAAGCTACATTAACTATCAAGAGTACCTGGCCAGCGTACTCTCCTAGCTGCTTGTCTTCGCCTGCGATCGTTTTTACTTTAATGTCGGAGATTGTGCTGGGCATTTTCAAATACTTTTAAATTTGACCACCACAATTTTACCGCAATTCGCTACAATTTTGTCTAGAGGTCGATTGCTAAAAATTTCAATATCCCTGTGGGGGCGGGTTGACGGATCTCGCACTTACATTACAGATATGGGTGAACCCGCCCCTACCAAAATTACGGTTAATTTACCGAACACGATCTCTTAGTAGAAGGCGGTGAACTTTCTCCCCAGCACGACTCGCCACAGTCCGCTCTTAGATTTAAGTTTCTCCCTAATAGCTAAAATCTACACCCAAAAGGACGAATATTTTAACTCTCTGAGTGGTGTTCCGTCATCCATTTTTGGTAAGTATCCTCAAGTTGCTTGTCTTCCAGAACGAGTTCTAGGCGGACTTTGACGCAACCGTGACGGGGTTGAGAGGCGATCGAATTTAAGATCTTGCTAGCTTTCTGGACAGAGGTAAATTCAGCCTTAACTGTCGGTTCTTGCCGATCGCTCTTAATCTCCGTCAAATCTATACCGGTGATGTTTCCCTCACCTAAATCTATTTCGGCCAACACCTTCGGATCGTCGCCGACTTGTTCGACAATCAGCTTTTCCCACTGGATGGGTACTTGGACCATCCTAGTTTCAATTTCTTTACGCACTATGACTTCGCCGACTTTGCGCTTGCTGCGATTGATCACCAATCGTTCTTCTAGCAGGCGAATTACTTCTTGATCGACAATATCGAAGTTTTCCTCATCCTGATCTGTCTCCAAATTTGCATCTGTGCGATCGGCATCTGTTAGATTTGACATATCTGTTGAGGGATTGGTTAATTCACTGTTGTTAAATTCACTAGGCGTTTCAGAGGCATTTTCTAAATACGGATTACCCCCATTTGCCGAAACTATCGGCAGCAGATCGACTTGATCCGAATTAATAGTTACAAACAGCGACTTTTGGTGATAATCGACTTTTTTGAGCAGCTTAATACTTAATAAAAAAGTGCGGGGATTTTCGCTACCTAGTCCGGCTACTACAAAGTTTAACTGACCTTTAGCATCAAAATAGACATCTTTAATTTTGCCTACCAAGTGACCTTTGTTGTCTTTGACGGTAAAACTTTTTAGCTTAGTTCTGACTTTTTCAGGCACCCGGTTGAGACGGGTGATTGATTTGGCAGTTGCTATCTTTTCTGCTGATGCTTGACCGTTCATTTTTTAAACTTTCCTGCTTAGGGATTTTTATTATGAAGTGGTAAGGGGAAATTGGTAAAGGCGGGGAAAGGGCATCAACTTTGCCAAAACTAGACAAGTGTTGTACCCCCGCCCCCGCTCACATAGGAATTGCGCGATCGCTACCCATCAAATCAAGCCCGCGCCCTGACAGAATTATGTCATTAAGGCGAAATTCCTATGCAATACCTGTTGCGGTTGGTTTAGATATTTTTATTATCTACAACCGCAGTTCCATCGGTCTTAACCTCTAATTCTTCACGACGCAAGGTTTCTTCGCCCTCAACAGTGGTGCGAACAACTTCTTTTCTGACGTTGACTTCTTCCCGGACGAAAGCTTCCTTGTGGATGTCGGCCGTTTCTTCGTAGACTTCCATGCGTGCAACTTCCCCTGATTGGAAGTCAGCCTCACCGACTGAAACTACTCGACCCGCTTCTACCGGGGTTACTCGATCGATTACGACTCGTTCTTTTTCAATGGGGACTGAAGCTCGCGCTGTTTCAGTTTCGACGCGCTTGCCCACTGTTACTTCGCCTGTTTTTGCGCGGTGTTTGTTGGCAATCAAGCGTTCTTCATAAAGCTTGAGATTTTGGTGCTGCTGTTCGTTGGTTTCGTAGAGGGGGCGGTCCATATCGTAGTTGTAGCTGCTGCGATCGTAGCTAGACGCAGTTGCAGTGCTTGGAGCGGCAGTTTCTTGATTGCGGTAGACGCCTCTTACCTGTTCTTCGCGATCGTAATCTACTGCTTCTAATTCATTGTAAGCCGGCAATTGTTCTGCTTGAGCTTTGTTGCGAAGGCCTGTGGCGTGGACGCGACGGGCTCCGTAGTCGAAGCGAGCCGAACCGATGGGCAACAATACTTTTTTGCCAAAAATCCAAATACCGGTATCAATTACCAGATAGCGGAAACGACCAGTGTCATCAACCAAAGCATCATAAACAGTGCCTACTTTTTCATCAGAGTCGCCAGCATAAACATCAAATCCCTTGATGTCGTCTCCAGCAAAGATCTCTTCCTGATAGTTAGGATAAAATTCTGCTAATTTTTGAAGTGCCATGTATTTTTTCCTCTTTGCTCTACTTACATTAATAGTAGAAATTAATTCGTTCAGTTCCCTCTCCCTAAAGTCAGAAGTGTATAATTTAGGTTGTTTAATACTATAGGAATACTACGGCATCTCTTCTGGTGTGGTAGCGCACTCAGCTATTTTAAATATTCTAAAACTTTACAATCGTCAATCTTATAACAAGTATTAAAACTCAAAGCCAACCGTAGGGACACCGCATTGCTGTGTCCTACTCCCCCTCCAGGAGACTCCTTCGCGGTGTACCTACTGTTAATAATTGTTAACTAGATGGTGAAAAATCAACATTACATAGTATTAGCCAAATATCAAAGCCCCTCATCTTGCAGGAGAGGGGCTTGCGGAAAGCTAGAAATTTTAAGTTCAGAGTTGATTGAATTGAGTTCTGATAGCTTCTATCCGACTGCGGTTAACTCCCATATCCGACTCTCCCAGACGCGAAGCCGATCGCACATGGATGACTTTTGCTTCATCATCTACCAAAAATTCAACGTCATCAACAAACCCCATCAAAGCACTGGTGAACTCCGCATAGAGGTAATTATCAGTTGCCGTGATAATTTTAGTTTTTCCATAGGAGTCGATCGCCCCTTGGAGCTTTACCATCGCTTCACTCTGGGACGAAGTGTATCCCAAAGGCTCAATTTTGTGTTCGGCATCTTGACTGAAGCTGCTGACGCAGTTGGGGGAACTCGGGCACGCTGCGAGTTTTCCTGACTGAATGCCGATATTGGCAGGTCTTGTTCCAGCAAACATTGTTTTTTCTCCTGGAATAGCGATAAAACTAGCGATCGACAGTACCGCTACTGCTAGCAGCGATATTAAAATAACCAGAACTTTTTTCCATGCTGTCGGGGATTTTGTTTCAAATGTTTGCAAAGGATTAGCCCTCCTAAAAGTATAAATGCGGTCTAATTTTCATCTTAATTTAAATTAACATCAAAAAATTAAAAAGATTTCTTTTGTTCTTCAATTAACCAGTAAGTCAGCATTCTTCCTTTACCTTTAATCGGGATATAACCCCGTTTTTCCAAAACAAACTGCTCTTTCAAACGCTCGTAAGTGGCCGCCGTCACTTGAATTTTACCAGGCAATCCGTTAGATTCCATGCGTGAAGCAACATTAACAGTATCCCCCCACAAATCATAGCTAAATTTACTAATCCCAATAATTCCAGCCACCACCGAACCGCTGTCAATTCCGAGCCTCAATTGAAAATTTTCTCCCATTTTGGCATTAAACCTCCTCAAAGCTGCCTGCATCTCCAAAGCTAAAAGTGCGATCGCCTCAGAGTGATCCTCCCGCGGCGTCGGCAAACCCCCAACCACCATGTAAGCATCCCCAATCGTCTTAATCTTTTCCAACCCGTGCAATTCAGATAACCTATCGAACTCCGAGAAAATCCCGTTCAAAATTTCTACCAACTGCGTCGGACTTTTGTGAGCCGAAAACTCTGTAAAACCCACCAAATCAGCAAACAAGACGCTCACCTCATCAAAATGATCCGCTATCAACTTTTGCTCTTTTTGCAAGCGATCTGCAATAGGTTTCGGTAAAATATTCAGCAGCAATTTCTCGGTTTGTCCTTGCTGCACTTTCAGCGCTGCTTCAGCTTGTTTCCGCTGAATCAACGAACCTAGCTGCGTAGCAACCGCGCTCACTAATTCCAACAAGCGCGGCTGACATTTCAGAACTTTTTCGCGATAGAAAATCAAAATAGCTAACACTTGGTTGTCCGCCAAAATTGGCACTCCAAAAGCCGCTTTCAATCCCACACTCACCGCAATTTCCGATCGTAAAAAAACTTGTTCCGGTGCAGTAGAAACATCATCGATCCACTCAGACTGCTGCGACTGCCAAATCCTGCCTGGGAGTCCCACACCGGGAGCAAAAATCAACTGCCAACTTGTTTGTCGGAATTGGGCAAACCTCAAGTCGCTGACGTACCTCCCTGTAGCGCATTTTAAAAAGCCCTCACTGCAAGGAATCCAAGCTTCGCCCAGATTCCATTCAATAGTTTTGCAAATTAAACCTAAAATCACATCTATAGCCGACTCAAAATCCTCAGATTTGCTAATAGCTTGAGTGGCCTGCAGCAGCAATCTTGTTTCCATTTCCACCTGGTGGCGTTCAGCGATTTCTTGGTGCAACTGGATATTTTGAGCGGTCAATTTTTGATTTTTTTGTTGCAATTGTATTTGCAATGAACGCACAGTAAGCTGATTGCTCACTCGCGCCAATACTTCTTTCACTTGAAAAGGTTTGGTGATATAATCTGATCCGCCCACTTCAAAAGCTTTTGCTTTATTTATTCCTTCTTCTAGCGCGCTGAGAAAAATGATGGGAATTTCCCTAAATTGCGGTTGTGATTTTAATTTTTTACATAGTTCGTAGCCGTCTATATCCGGCATCATAATATCGAGTAAAATCAAATCGGGTGCGCTAGATTGAATTGCATCTAACGCCGAAAAACCATTAGTAACTGGTCGAACTTTATAGCCATTTTTTTGCAAAAGTCTAATCAACAAACGCAGATTATCTGGCGTATCGTCAACTACTAAAATATCTGCTTGATAGTTTTCAGTTTGTTCCGCCTTCATCTGCATGATCTGATTCCTCCGCCTCGGCAATTAAATTGAGAATTTTCTGGTAATCAAAATTATCGAGATGACCCTGGAGGATTTCCGCCAATTCAGGATGAGGCTCCCTTATTTCGTCGATTGTCCTGACAATTAACTCAAAATCAGCACTGCGGATTACCTGCTTCATGTTGTCTATCCATTCTGCGGGAAGTGTAGGTAAATAAGCAAGCGCAGCATTAGGGAGGGAGTCAGATAAATTATTTCGATCGCCTGTTGAGATAAAGTCCGTTGAGTTAGAGTAGACATACTTCACCCCCAAGTGTTTGCTGAGGGTATCAAATATATCTGTTTTGCGGAAAGGTTTGCTAATAAAATCGTCGCAGCCGACTAATAAAGCAAACGATCGCTTTCCTTCAATTGTACTAGCTGTCAAAGCAATAATCTTCGGGAGCGCGGAGTCGGGATGGGAAATATCCATTTCCCCATTTCCTTGCTGCTCTTGCTCTCTCTGCTTGATTCTAGCCTTAATTTGTGTAGTAGCTTCGTAGCCGTCCATCACTGGCATTCGCACATCCATCAAAATTAAATGCGGATGCCAATTTTCCCACATTTCTATTGCTTCCTGGCCGTTGGTGGCTTGTTCCACCACGAAACCTAAAGGAGAAAGCATTTTGACTAAAAGTTGGCGGTTGTCTTCGCGATCGTCCACAATTAAAATCCGGTAGCACGGTTGATTGGGTTCCAACCCACTAACTTGGCGGTTAAGTTGCGGATCTGGAAGCTCAGCAGCATAAACTGCACCGACTGGAATTTCAAATTTAAAAGTGGTGCCGAGTTCCAGTTGACTTTCTACGACAATTTCTCCTCCCATCAGGCGGACAAATTGACGGCTGAGCTTCAATCCTAAGCCCGTACCTTTCTGATTTTTTTTACCGGAATCTGTTTGCACAAAAGCCTTAAAAATATTGCCCAATTCTTCTGGACTAATGCCAACTCCTGTATCTTCAATTTCAAACAGAAGGAAAAAAGCATACCCACTTGAATCCTCAGCCTCATCCCTCCATGGAAGCGTTGCCAAATCACTGCTACTTCTCGAAAAATCCCGAATACTTCTTGTGGTATCAAAGCAAGCTGTGGGACTATCCAATAAATCCAGAGATGCCGATTTTTCTAACTTTATAACTCTTAAGATGATTTCCCCTGTTTCCGTAAACTTAATCGCATTACTCAGAAGATTAATCAGCACTTGCCGCAGTTTAATATCATCGGTTCGCACGTACTGAGGAACGTCAGCATCGCGGTGGAAACGCAACTGCAACTCTTGATTCTCTACCCGCAGTTGAAACATATCTTGCAAATCGTCAAGCAAGCGGTAGAGGTCGAAGTTTTTCGGGTAGAGCGTCATCTGCCCCGCTTCGATTTTTGACAAGTCTAAGACTTCATTGATCAATGTCAGCAAGTGTTCGCCACTACGCCGAATAATTCTCATATTTTCTCGGTTTTCGACACTAAGATCCGGGCTGGGTTCCATGATTTGTGCAAAGCCGAGTATAGAATTGAGAGGGGTTCGTAACTCGTGGCTCATATTGGCCAGAAAGGTGCTTTTAGCTTTGTTTGCTGCTTCAGCAGCTAATGCGGCTTGTTGCAGTTGTTCTGTGCGTTCGTCAATTTGGGCTTCTAAGGTGTGGTGATATTCTGCTAGTATTTTTTCGGCTTGTTTGCGATCGCTAATATCTTGAAAAGCTGCGATCGCATAAACAATATTTCCGCTAGCGTCAAAAATCGGCGTGGTATTGATCTCGATCGCAATTCTTGTGCCATCTTGACGGATTTCTACATCGTCAACCTTGACAGATTCTCCTTTCAGTGTCCGCAAAATTGGCAGATTATGCGGCGGGTACAGCTCATCAGTATTGGCAACATAAAGTTGATAAGTGGCAGCTAATTGTTCCGCAGTGCTTTCCGGGATAGTGTCTGCACCCAGCAAATCCCGCGCTGCCTGGTTGAAATAGGCGATCGAGCCATCGGAATGATAAACAGATACCCCCACTGGCAAAGCTTCTAAAAATTGACTCAGGCGGCTTTCACTCGCAGACAGCGCCTCATTTACTAGCTTTAACTCCTCGTTTGCTTCTTGGCGCTTATGAATTTCATCTGTTAACTTTTGATCTTGCAAGTAACTGTGAACCGCTTCTACTACCGTTAATTTTAAGTCTTCATTTTGCCAAGGTTTAGGAATATAACGGTACAATTTAGCATACTTGATAGCATTACTCAGGGCTTCCAAATCTGCTTGCCCCGTGAGCATAATGGTCAGAGTTTCCGGCGAGTTCTCGTGAATTCTTCTGAGCAGTTCATCCCCTTTAATATCCGGCATGATATAATCGGAAAGCACCAAAGCAATCTCGTATTCATCTGCCTGCAAATCGGCCAGCAACTCTAAAGCATCAGCCCCCCCTTCAGCGGTTTCAATTATACACCGATCGCCGATCGCCTTTTTCAGTTCAATCTTTAAACTATTCAAAACGTCAGGTTCATCATCAATACAAACAATCACAGGTTTTTTCATAACTTAGCCAGCCCAGATTTTATAATCTCTATTAAGTCTTTGCTTTGCCAGGGTTTGTACAAACAACAGTATAAATCTGCTTCTTCTACTGCCCGCTGAACTGCCGCTGCATCAGCTTGTCCAGTCAACATCACTTTAATAATTTTAGGATACTTTTGGTGAACTTTAATTAAAAGTTCGTCACCTTTAATTCCCGGCATCAGCCAATCAGAAACAACCACAATCACCTGAGCTTTTTCTTGAAACTCCTCCAGTAAATCTAAAGCTTCATCCCCACTTTCAGCTAATTCATAAAAGTAATCATTTTTAAATTCATTTTTAAGCTGCATCTTGAGAGTATTCAAGATATCCGGTTCATCATCAACACAAAGAATTATAGGCTTATTCATCTTTTCTTATCTGCTTAAATTTTAGTAGGTTTACTGACATGACTTGCTTTTACATTATTTATTTCGGGCAAGGAAGCAGGATATCTGTCCCCTATCTTATTTTAATAGGACTTCCGAAGATCAACCCGGTTTCTTGTAATAAATCTTGTATTTGTCAGCGAGACAGCGACGAGTGTCACCGGGAATCAGCCCCCAGCAGGTAAGTTTTGTTTAATAAATAGGCAGCGAGACTGTAAAAGTTGTCTGCCCCGGTACAGAATCTACAGCAATTGTGCCTTCGTGTTTTTCCACAATTTTTCTCACAATATCCAATCCCAAACCGCTACCTTCGCCCGCAGCTTTAGTCGTAAAAAACGGCTGAAAAATTTTGGGAATAACTTCTGAGGGAATACCTTTGCCGTTATCAGTAAACTTGAGGAAAATAGTTGCCTCTTGTTGCCGAGTTTCAATCGTCAAAATACCTTTATAATCCATGGCTTGCAGGGCATTATGAACGAGATTAGTCCAAACTTGATTTAAGTCATCGGGATAGCACATAATTTGCGGTAAATCTCCATAGTTTTTAACTACTTCTATACCGTGTTTCAGTTGATTTTGATAAAGGGTTAACACCGTTTCAATGCCATCGTGCAAGTCCGCCTGGACTTTTTCTAGTTTGCTATCAAAATGAGCGTAGGTTTTTAAGGCAAATACTACTTTCCCAGACTTCGCTGTTGCTCTTTGGATCAGGCTAATACTTTTTTTAAAGCTCGCAAACTGGTAAGCACTATTTAAAACTACTTCCCAATCCGGCGATTGAAAAAGCGGCAAGAACTCTTCTATTTTTTCGTAGATTTCCATGTCAACTAAAGTATCCGCAATTTCCTCATAGTTTTCAACAGATTCTGCCATCAAATCCGCCGCCAACTGCTGCTTAAATTTCCGTTTCTCTCTGCTTGTGAATAAAACTTCTTGATGGGTGGCTCTGTACAGTAAAGCTAAAAAATAAGCTTTGCTTTCGGCAGAAAGTTGTTGATAAATTTCAGGGAATTTTTCTAAAAACTCGTCGGAAAAATTAGCTATATTATTAACAGAGGAACCTATAATGCCCAGGGGTGTATTGATTTCGTGGGCAATGCCAGCAATAAGTTGTCCCAGGGCTGCCATTTTTTCCGATTGAATCAAATGCTCTTGGGTGGCTTGCAGTTGCTGGAGCGCCGTTGCTAAATCTTGATTTTTCTCTTGCAAAGTTTGTTGCAGCGAACAAATTTTTAAATGAGTTTCTATCCGGGCTAAAACTTCTTCAACCTGAAACGGTTTAGTAATAAAGTCAACTCCGCCAACTGCAAAAGCTTTAACTTTATCCAGCACGTCATTAATCGCACTAATAAAAATAACAGGAATGTCTTTTGTAATTTCAGAAGCTTTGAGTTGCTGACAAACTTGATAGCCGTCCATTTCCGGCATCATAATATCCAGCAACACTATATCCGGGGGTATTTTTTGAGCAGCCGACAATGCTAGCTTGCCATTGGGTACGGGGCGAACTTGATAGCCTTTTTCGCTCAAAATTCCGGTCAGCAGCCGCAGGTTTTCTGGCGTATCGTCCACTACTAAAATATTAGCTCGATTGGTTATAGGTAAAGTTGAAGTCATCGGGTACTTACTGTTTTTCGCTAATATCGATTATGTTCAAAATTCTGTCATATTCAAAATTATTAATGCAATCTTGAAGCTTGCCCGCAAGAGAGGGATTGACAGTGCCGATTTGTGCGATCGAACTAGCGATCGCCTCCATGTCCACACTCAAAATACTTTGCTTGAATTGGGCCATCCAGTCTGGAGAAAGAGAGGCAAAAGCCTCCGGTGTCAGCACCTCCTGACTTGACTCCTCTACACCAGCAGCACTTACTGCGGTTGGATCTTCATAAATATAGCGTACTCCTAAATGTTTTCCCATTGCCACAAAGATATCCTCCTCTCGGAACGGTTTCCGCATAAAATCATCGCAACCCGCCGAAAGAATCACCGCCCGTTCTTCCTCCAAAACGCTAGCAGTTAGGGCCACAATCGCCGTTGCTTGCCCGCCAGTTGTAGTTTTAATCTGTTTCGTTGCCTCATAGCCGTCCATGACAGGCATTCTCATGTCCATCCAAATCAGATGCGGTTCCCACTCCCTAAAAATATCAACCGCTTCTTTACCGTTATTTGCTTCTCTCAACTCAAATCCGAGTGGACTGAGAAGTTTTACTAACAGTTGGCGATTCAAAGGTTTGTCGTCCACAATTAGCAAGCGATAACTCGGCTGATTCGGTTCGAGGGCAACAACTCGACGTTGAGTTTTTTTGCTTTCAATATCACTAGCTTCAACCAGATGAACTTGGATGTCAAACTGAAATAATGCACCCTTTCCGATGTCGCTGGTAACAGTAATTTCACCTCCCATTAATTGCACGAACTGGCGGCTAATAGCTAAACCTAAACCCGTTCCTTCCTGAGAATCTTTACCTGTTTTCGTCTGCACAAATGCTTCAAACAACTGATGGATTTCCTCAGCAGCAATGCCTGCACCAGTATCTTGAACTTCAAAATGCAGCCAGTAGCGGTCGGGCAATTGGTCAGTGCTGTTTTTATGTATATTCCGCCTTCCTCCTTTGACTTGCACCGACACTCCCCCTTCTGAAGTAAATTTAATTGCATTATTGAGCAAATTAATTAAGACTTGCCGCAATTTAACTTCATCAGTACAAATGTAATGGGGAACTTCTGCGTCTGTGTCGAAGATTAGTTGCAAACCTTTTTGCTCAGCTTTGAGAGCAAACATATCTTCTAAATCGTCGATTAGTTGGTACAAATCGAAGCTTTTTACATTAAGCGTCGTGCGTCCGGCTTCGATTTTTGACAAGTCTAAAACTTGGTTAATTAAAGCCAGTAAATGTTCGCCACTCCGCAGGATAATTCCGACATTTTCTTGATTTTCCTGAGACAAAGTTTGACTGCGGATCAGGACTTGAGCAAAGCCGATGATCGCGTTCAGGGGCGATCGCAATTCGTGGCTCATATTGGCGAGAAAGGTACTCTTAGCTTTGTTTGCTGCTTCGGCCGCTTCTTTCGCCTGCTGCATTTTGATTTCCGCTTGTTTGCTATCAGTAATGTCTTTAATAAAACCTTCGTAGTAAAGTAAATTTCCTGCTTCATCGCAGACAGCGCGACTATTTTCCGAAATCCAGATTATGCTGCCATCTTTGCGGTAAATTTCCGATTCAAAGTTTGATAGTATCCCGTACTCGTTCATCAGCGCTGCAAATTCGTCGCGGCGGTTGGGTTTCACGTAAAGCTGGTTATTGAAATTCGGCTGTGCTGCTATTAAATCGGCAGGCGAGTCGTAACCGTAGATGTTAGCTAAAGCGGGGTTAGCGCTGATGTATTTCCCGTCAACAGCAGTTTGAAAAATTCCATTCAAAGCATTTTCATAAATGTTGCGGTACTTTTCTTCGGCTTCCCGGAGGGCAGTTTCTGCTTTTTGGCGCTCGGTAATATCGCTAGACATCGACAAAAAACAAGCTTCTCCGTCAATATCGATGGTTTCTATAGACAGCAGTGCCGTTCTTTCTGTACCATTTTTATTGCGAAACGTCAGCTCATAATTGTGAATTGCTGTCTTGTCTTTTAACATTTGAATCATGCGGTCACGCTCTTTCAAACTCGCCCAAAAGTTGAGTTCGACCGCTGTTTTACCGATAATTTCTTCCTGTGTGTAGCCCATCATCCGGCAAAAACTATCATTAACTTCTAGGTGGCAACCGTCACGAATTCTTGTAATTGTAATCGCATTCGGACTCGAACGAAAAGCTTTAGAAAACTTTTCTTTTGCCTTAGCAAGATCTGCGGTGCGTTCTGCAACTTGCACTGCTAAATTTTGGTTGTATGCCCTTAATAATTTCTCCGCTAGTTTCCGTTTCGTAATATCTTGAAAAGCGCACATTCCGTAAATAATATTTCCTTGGGCGTCGTAAATAGGAGTTCCCCAAACTTGCAGGGGAACAGTTTTGTTATTGGAGGAGATTTCAATGTCATCAACAGTTACAGTTTTGCCCTGCAAAGCATTTAAAATTGGGTCGCGTTCCGCCGGGTAAATTTCCTGAGTTCCAGCTAAATAAACTCGGTAGAATTGGCGCAATTTTTCGGCATCTGCTGCCACAATTCCTTGAGATAAAAGTTTTTTTCCTGTAGGGTTAATGTAGTGAGGTTGACCGTTGGGCTCTGCAATAAAAATGCCTAGCGGTACTGCATTGAGAAATTGTTTGACTCGGCTTTCGCTTTCTGAGAGGGAAGTAAATGAATGCTGCAATTGCTCTGCCATGCTGTTAAAAGCAGTGGCAAGTTCTCCGAGTTCATCTTCGCGATTCAGAGTGAGCTTTGTATCCCATTCATTCCGCGCCAAAGCTTTCGCCGCTGCATTCAATCTTAAAATCGGCTGAACTACCCATTTCGCAGTAAGAATCCCCAGGATTGTCGCCCCCATCAACGCTGCAAGCGACAGTAAAAAAGTCGTGCGCGTGTTGAGGTTAATTTGCTCCATAAAGTCAGACTCGGGTACAACTACTACAATCAGCCAATCCAACCCTCGATCGTCTTTAAAAGGAGCTACCTGAATAAAATTTCGCTTGCCGTCAACATCAAAAGTAAGCTGTTGAGAATTATTGATTTTAGCTAAGCTGTCGTAGTGTTTATCTAAATGCTGTGCGGTTTGTCGAATTACCGGATTCTCGCTTTCTGAAGCTTTGATGCGTCTTGTTTCTTTACCTTCCACCACGAATTCTGCACTCGCCGTTGAAGTAGCAATTAACATCCCGGATCGCTCCATGACAAAAGTTTGTCCTGATTTGCCAATTTTGAGGCTGACGAGAAATTCTTTGATTCGGGAAAAGAGCAAATCGCTGCCCGCTACTCCTAACAATTTGCCAGCGTCGTCGTAGATAGGCAAAGCAGCAGTAATTGCCAGTTCCCTCGTCAAAAAATCTGTATAAATTGGAGTCCAAATAGGTTTTTTTGCCGCAGCCGCAGCTATGTACCAAGGGCGAGTTCGCGGATCGTAAATATCGGGTGAAATTTGCACTAATTGAACGCGGTTTCCCTGAGAGTCAGCAGTATATCGAGCTAATTTGTTGCCAGTAGAGCTGTCGGCAGCAGATATCAAAATCCGCTCTTTAGTGCGGATTGCTCCCGAATGTTCTCCATTTTCTTTACCTGTGTAAATGATGCTGATCGAATCAAAATATTGAATTTGTTCTAGGAAATGATGTTCTAGTTTTTGGTTGTCTTCTAGGTTCAACTGCCCCAATTTTATGCCTTGAACGTTCAGGTGATTGACAATGTGGGGAATTGACATATAATTTTCCATGCGGTCTTTGATGCGATCGCTAATTTCTCCCCGCAACTGAGCGGCAACCTCGTTGACTGCCCGCTGACCGTTTTGAAAAGATAGCCAGCCTACAACTCCTACCGTGCCGACAATTTGCACTAAAAAAGGAACCACGAGCACCGTTTGTAATGGAGCTTTGCCGATAAATTTTGTAGCCAAACGATTGAGGGGTTTAGGAAACATATTCATCCTCAAAGTAATTAAAAGTGGCAGTTTAAATTAGTAGATGTTAAAATGTTGGAGCGAGAGACGAGCGAGTAATATCAAATCCGGTTAATCACTCAGGGTCAAATTGTTTGATCTCGACCTTTAAGAGTTTTGAGGACTTTCGTCGTCACTAAGTAAGTGCAAATAAACGTTACATGGTTCGGGCGGGTGAGAAGACTCTTCTACTCGCTTCGATCGTGGATCTTAACTAAACCCTCTCTGATAAGATACTATGGTTATTTTGCGATGACCTACTTACAAACTTACAGTTGGCGATCGCACTCCGACCCAAGACAGCGGGTTTTGGCTTCGCTCAACCACCGGGTTTTTTACTGCATCTGCTGGATCGAACGAAGTATTGCTGTGAAAAAACCAAGCTGAGGATTACTCCTGGCATCGCGAACTAACTTAATCAGGGCTTACGCACTCAAGGGCGTTAAATCAAGGGTTTGAGAGTGCTTCCCTACGTTCGCCACGACACAAAATCTTAGTACGTGCGTAAGTTTTATTAATGAGAGTACGATCGCCCAAATGTTAGCACGATCGCACTATCCACTGCAGCACACAACCCAAAAATCTGTATTTACCTGCGATTCAACTCCATCCTTTCGCCGTAACGTAACAGCATATCCAAACTCTCCAAACGATTTTGCCAAGTTTGCACCTGATAGCTATTTTCGGCAGAATGCAAGCGCATCGAAGATTGAAATTGAGATTGAAAACCCCTTAACAATCTTTTAGCAGTTGCTAAACTTTCCGTAGAAGGATTGGCCGCCAATGTGCTCAAAGCTTGCGCCAATTCCTCCGATCGACTTTGCAAAACTTTTAGTTCAGATTCCGACACCCGCAACTGATTGTTAGCCAACAAAAAACTCCATTCCTGCTTGAGAGCAGTATACCGCGAAGCCGCCGCCGCAAACGGCTGTCGGTAAGGAATCGGCTCCGCAGCAGAAGTGGAACGCACCGGCGGGCCTTGAGTGCGGTTAAAAAACCCCTGCATCCCGCTGCTGATACTTTCCACCGCAAAAATAGCATAGCCCCCAGTCGGCAAATCGCGCAAAGCTTGAATTTGGTCGATCGCCACAACTTCCGGGAGAGTCAACAACTTAACCGACGGAGAAATCAAAGCCGAACCCAGAATTTGTTCCTTTACCAAGGGTTCGGTGATGCGCTGAAGTCGGTTCGTATCCAAAGCATAAGTCATCGGCACAATCAAATCTACTATGCCCTGACGAGCCCAAACTTCCCAATTTTGCTGAATTTTGTAAATCCGCTGACTTTCCGGGTGCGGAAACACCGCCACCGACAGAATTGTGCGCGGATAATTCTGCCGCAAAAGCTGAGAAACTTCAGCTACAAAACTATTAATTTGATTAGTTTTAAACTCAACCCACTGCCGCCACAAACTGCCGTCCCTGGGGGAAATATTCACCGGATCTGCACCAGTCAACTGCCTAAATTGCTGCCTCGCCGCAATACCGTAACCGTAAGTAAAATTCGCATTGTCATCTTGAAAAGGATAGCGAATATAGTCTAATTGCACCCCATCTACTTTGTAGTTTTTGGCAATTTCGCTGACAATTTGCAGCAAATAATTACGCGCTTCCGGGTTCGCCGGATCGAGATAAAATTTACCATCGTTAGGATTTTGGGTGCGTCCTTTATTGTCAATATTCGCCCACTGTGGGTGAGCGGAAAGTACCGGCCCGGGATAAGAACTAGGCTGACCAATTAAAGTATTGTGTCGCTTATTTCCTGTGGCAAAAACCCAAACCCAAGCGTGCAGTTCCATGCCTCGCTCGTGAGCTAATTTAACCGCAGATGCCAGCGGGTCCCAGCCAACTGTTAGGGGATTTTGTTGCGGTGCAACTTGACTGGGATAAATCGTATATCCGGCATTCAAAGTTTCAAAGAAAACGGTATTGATACCGGCGGCGGCGAGCCGATCGAACACTGCCGCCAAACCCTGTTCCGATCGCGCTGCGACGATCGTACCGCGATCGAGCCAAACCGCCCGAATTTCCGCCCCTACGCGCTGTCCTTCCTTCGGGTAATTTTGCCACAGCAACTGCCGCGCTTCCACCCACTGCTTTCTAGCCTCCGCGTAGTTTTGCTCTTGCAGGAGTTGGTCAAAAGTTTGCAAAACCTGCCGCGCTTGGGCGATCGCCCCCGTCCTGCTAGCTTGCAGAATAGTCAAGCGACTGGCTCCCGGGCCGCCGCCCCCCTGTTCTGCAGCCACCAGTTGAGGGGTGGTAGCAGCATTGAGATTGACGGCGGTATTGGCTGAATTAGATGCTGTCAGGGCGCTCTCAAACCGGCCGAGGAGGTTGGTGAGTTCTTGGCGCATCAAGTACGCTTCAATGCTGACGATCGGCTTATTGGAATTTGCCTGCACGTCCAAACCCGCCGCCGCCACCTGATCCGAAGGATCTGTAAAAGTTGCAGGAACTGGATCGGGAACCGAGCCAGAGGGAGAAAGTCGGCTCAGCGGGTTACTACGCGGCGAACTAGGGCTGTTTCTAGTGACTCGGGAGGGGGGAGTTGGCAGTGGGGTCGCGGCAGCAGTGGGCGGCGCAGAGGGCTGCGAAGCGATCGTGCCTCCCCAGCGGGCGATCGAGGCTTGCAGCCAAGCCTTATCTACATTTCCCGAACCGTCGCTACCCCAGCGCCAGCCGAGATAGGTAGCGCGATCTGTGGCGATGGCTGCGGAGGAACCGGAACTATCTTTCCAAGTAGCAATTGTTTGACTGTTCGCATCAGCCGGAATCAATACACCACCTTGGACGGAGCCATTTTGTTGTGCAGTCGGCACCCAATTGCTAGAAGTAGTGCAAGCAAGATCCCGACAGCGGCTGCGCGGTTGCGGAGTCGCCGGCTGGGTTAACGGAAAAGCCCAATAGGCCCCGAGGAGCGATCGCAAAGATTGGCGCACCAAAGCCGGGGAACTGCGGCCGACTGGGCCCGAAGCAATCAAGCGGCCGCCCTGTTTTGTCCAAGCTTCTAAAACTTTAATTTGCGCCGGACTCAAAGTTTCAATGTTGGGCAAAAACAGCACGTTAACGCCTGCTAAATCCGCCAAATTTTTGATTTCTTCCAAATTGATTGGTTTGTAAGCAATGCCGCTTTCCCAGAGGCGCGTGGTAATCTTCACCCAATCGGGAGAATTTTCGGAACTGCGAACAACGCCCAGAACTACTTCTGCGAAACTCGGAGAGGGAAATAAAATAAAGAGATTGAGTAATGTACTTGCTAGAGTGCCAATTAAGACTCTTTGCAAGAAAGTGAAAAAGCGAATTTTTTGAGCCTGAGAGCAGGCATCAGGCATTTGATGAGGCTTATTGATTTGTTGCATAAATATGAGAATTACCCACCACACCGCTAGAGAAAAATTCAATAACAATAAAGAGCGATCGATCCGCACCATACAATTTTCTATCCTGTTCTGCAACCTGAATCAGGAAAATGTGCGATCGCTCGATTTTAGATTTTGGATTTTAGATTTTGGATTTTAGATTTAAATCTGGGTCTATTCCTCATGACAGTTGACTGTTGAGTGTTGAGTGTTGACTGTTTGGACATTTGAACAATACCGATGCAACCGGAAACGATTTTAGATTAAAATCTGCCTGCATTTGGGTTGAAAAACCAAAAATACAATTTAGATGCCGGACAGTCAACAGCCAACACTCAACACTCAACAGTCAACAATTTTCTAACTTGCAGCTTCATTCACGGGGAATCGATCGATTAACTGCATCGCCCGACAAGCATTCCTCCGCAAAGAATCTGAAACATGAGGAACATGAGGAATCTGAGACAAGAAATCCAAAGTGCGGCGCAAAATCCGCACCACATCCCCTTCATCCAAACTCGTATGGCTAATCAGTTCCAGCCATTCAACGCCCAGAGCCCACTGCTCAACCAAAGTCACTAAATCCCGTTCCAGCCAAATCGGGATTGCAGCTTCATGACGGTACTGCACTTGAAACAACCGGCGGCGCAAGCCTTTTTGCAGATTGTCCAAAGGTGCCAAAACTTCTGGCGACAGCGAGTAGTGAGTCCAACTGTCGGGCCGAGAAACTTCTGTAACTAAGGCCGCGCAAGCAGCAGCGAGGTGGTGGGGGTCGAGTTCGTCAAACTCGGCAGACATCAGGGACAAACCCAGCCACAGTTCGTTATCGCCGCGAATGGCGGCGCAAGCTTGGCCCAAGATTGTGGGCACCAACCTGTCGGAGGAGTCATCTCGGTTTCCAGTTGCCGAAACTACTCTTTCCAAGCAGCCGAAATTCAGCAAGATGTCGATTAAGTTGAGAAATTGCTCCCAGTAGCGAGCTCGCTGCTTTTCTAACTCTTGTTCGCTTTTGCGGATTTCTTTTTTCAATTCTTCCCGGCGGCGCTGGCGTTTGAGCAAAGTACCGGGATTGCCCCATTCTAGAACCGGGTGAATTTCTAGCTGAGCTTCTAGGGCTGCGATTTTCTGCTGTTGCTCGATCGCCTCTGGGCTCGGTTCCGGTGTCGGCAATTGTGGGATCGATGCAGCAATTGAAGCAGTTTCTTCATTTCCCAAGCGGCACTGGCCCAGTCTCAGGGGCATTTCCGGCGGCGGGTTCAAGGTATCTGCAACACTCAAGCGAGGTAATTCGGCGTGCAGGGTAGCGACATCGCTAATGGCGACGACATACCAGCGGTTATCTTTGCCCAAGCACACCAAATTTGGTGCTTGGCCGGAACCTGCGATTTTGGCAACCAATACGGCGGGTACAGGATTTGTGTGCGATCGTTTGGCTGTCGGAACGTGCTTGCCTTTGAGACTCAGAACCGTGCCGAGCACTGCAAAAGCGACAGCTACGGACATCTCCTTAAATCTGGCTTCTTCAGCTTGCTGCAATAGAATTTTGAGCAAACGTTTGTCTTCTTTGAGTCTTGCCTGCAATTTTTCGTAATGGGCGAGGTTTTTTTCCAGGGTGGAGACATTTCCTCCGGCCGCCAGGGACTGTTCAAGCACCGCCAATTCTGTTTGCAATCGGTCTAATTCTTCTTGCTGCGGCTGCAAGTACAAGGTTGACAGGTATTGACCAAAACTCCGTTCTACCAACTCTTGAGCTTCGTCGAGAGTGTGTGTTTGCAGCAAATTCAGCACCATGCCGTAGCTGGGCGTAAACTGACTGGCGAGGGGGTCGGCTTTGGCTGTTGCCAAATAAGAGGCTTCTTTTGCGCCTTCAAAGCGCGTCTGAACTGCGACGACGTGCCCCAGCTTGTCCATGCCCCGCCGACCAGCCCGACCGGCCATTTGCAGGAATTCTGAAGCGTTTAGCAGTCGGTGTCCCTTGTCGGTGCGCTTGGACAGGGTGGAAATGACTGTGGTGCGGGCGGGCATATTAATCCCGGCTGCTAGGGTTTCGGTGGCAAATACGACTTTAATCAAACCTCTGCCAAAGAGTTCTTCTACTAAACCTTTCCAAGCGGGCAAAATGCCTGCGTGGTGGGCGGCGATGCCTTTTAAAAGTGCTTCTTTTTGACCGAAGCGTTCTGCTTCTGGGTTTCGCTGTAAAAAATCGTCAATGATGCGTTTGAGTTCGGCTGTTTCGGCTTCGTTAACCAGGGAGAAATTGCCGACTTCTGCGACTGCTTGGTCGCACCCGCGACGGCTGAAGATAAAGTAAATTGCTGGTAGCATATCTCGATCGTCCAACCGCGCCAAAACATCGGTCAAACTCGGAGTGGGAATGCTGCCTCTTTCTACTTTTTGCCCCTTCTTTTTGGGGACTAACCGGCCATTAACTCTTTTGCCGGTCTCGTCTAGCAGGGGAAATATCCCTTTTTGGTTGGCGAAGTGAAATTGCAGCGGCACTGGCCGAAAGTCTGAGTAGACGAGCTCTGTGGGCCCGTGGACTTTGTTAATCCAGTCTGTGAGTTGCTCGCTATTGGCAACAGTTGCTGAGAGGGCGAGCAGTTGAATTTCGCTCGAACAGTAGATGATGGATTCTTCCCAGACGGTACCACGCTGGCGATCGTTCATGTAGTGACACTCGTCGAGCACCACGGTTTCTACTCCGGTGAGCGAAGTACCGACTTCTCCGATCGGCGTACCGTAGAGCATATTCCGAAATATTTCGGTAGTCATCACCAAAATCGGCGCATCTCGATTGACGGAGATGTCGCCCGTGAGCAAACCTACGTTGTCGTCTCCAAATTGACTGCGGAAGTCGCGCAGCTTTTGGTTAGAGAGTGCTTTGAGGGGAGTGGTATAGAAGACGCGCCGCCCCCTGGAGAGTGCTTGATGGATGGCGTATTCCCCGATTAACGTTTTCCCAGAGCCTGTGGGAGCACACACGACAACCGATTTACCTGCATCGAGGGCGGCGATCGCCTCTCTCTGAAAGTTATCTAGCTCGAAGGGAAATATGGTCTTCAGATCCAGCTCTGGGCGGTTCTGGGCAGTGTCTGACACAAGGATTATTATAAGGTTGCAGGATAAGTATGCTTAAATCTTGCTGAAAGCAAGTCAGCAGAGGACTGTATTGATTTTAGACCTTCGTCAGCAAATCGGCTATTAAGGAATAAGTCAGTTGGCAGTTGGCAGTTGGCAGTTGGCACAATAAAGAAAAAAATTTTTGCCTTCTTCCCTCTTCCCTCTTCCCTCTTCTCTCTTCCTTCTTCCTTCTTCCTTCTTCCCTCTTCCCTCTTCCTTCTCTATGATTCCTGTTATTTCGACTATTCCTGTGGTGCAGCTTGCTTCGGGCGATCGGCTTTCACTGCAAGTCTATCAGTTCCAAGGTGCGATTCCCGGCAAAAAAGCTTATCTCCAATCTAACCTCCACGGCGCTGAGATTAGCGGTAATGCTGTGATTTACCAATTAATTGAGTTTTTAATGTCTTTGGACAGCAGTCAGTTAAACGGGGAAATTTGGCTGGTTCCTGTTTGCAATCCTGTGGGTGTCAGCCAGCGATCGCACCATTTTTCCCCTGGTCGCTACAATCTTTATGATGGGGTAAATTGGAACCGAATTTTCTGGGATTTTGAAAAACAAGGGGAAGATATTCTGGGTTTTGCTAAGTCTCACATCCATCTCAATGCGGATACTGTCAAAGTTAATTACAGAAAAGCGATTGCTTTGAGTTTTGCCAAAGAGTTGGAAAAAATTAACGCTCCTAGTTGCCGCCCCTACAGCGAACTTTACCGATATCAGCTACAATCTTTGTGTTTGGATGCTGACTATGTGCTGGACTTGCACAGTTCTACGAATCAAAGTTTAGATTACCTTTACTGTTTTAATTCCCGCGAGGAGAGTGCGAAAGCTTTTTTGCTCGATCGCGCAATCTTGATGGACGAGTACGACGGCGATGCTTTTGACGAGGCGTTTCTCAAGCCTTGGCTGGCTTTGGAGAAGATTTTGGCCCAGTTGGGAAGTGCGATCCAATTTGACGTGGAAGCTTGGACTTTAGAATTAGGTTCGGGGATGGAAATGAATCCCGAGTCGGTGGCGAATGGCTTGCGGGGCATCAAAAATTACTTAGCAAGTAAGGGTTTATTGAAAATAGATGGATTTCCCCTGCCGGAAACAGAGGCGCATCAAGTTATTTTCACTCCCAAGAATTCAGCGCTCAAATACTACGCGCCGGCGGGCGGGATGATTCAAAATCGAGTGGAGTTGGGGAGTTATGTCAAAAAGGGCGATCGGCTTTATCAAATTCTCAGCTTTAATAAGAATGGGGAATTTCCCAGTTTGGTTGATGTTTGTGCTGAGTCGGATGTTTTCATTTTTGATGTTTCGACAAATCAGTCAGTAAATCAAGGAGAGTATGTATTGTCTGTGATGGCAGATTGAGAATACCAAGAAACCCGGTTTATTGAAGAAACCGGGTTTCTGAAAACCTATGGGTAGTCGAACCATAAATTACGATATACTATTGAATAGGGCTTGTTTAAATTCCGCTGCACTTTTATAATAAATATCAGGATTGTCAATTAAAGCGCGATCGATAACGGTGGCTAGCGGTTGAGGAATCGCAGAAGTGCGATCGCGCACAGGCACCGCATCATTTTGTAAAACCGCCAAAAACGGGTCTTGACCCTGCAAATTTCGCGGGGAATATCGCGTTATCATCACATACAAACAAGCCGCCGCCGCCCAAACATCAACATCCGGTTGGGCGTACTTATAATCTACTACCTGCTGTCGGGGCATAAAATACGGCGTACCCACAACATTACCAGTCATCGTTTGGCCGCTTAAACCCGCTTGGTCAAAAGCCTTTGCTAACCCATAATCCCCAATTTTGGCAACTTGTTTCCCACCCACATTAGCCAGAAAAATATTCCCCGGTTTCAAATCCCGGTGAATCAAACCTTGTCCCTTTGCAAAACTACCATCAGCCAATCTGACATTGGGAATTTCCGCATTATGGGTGTAAGTCAAACCATCTAAAACTTGCAAAATAATAGCCACACCCTCACCAATCGGCAAAGTGCTGAAACCGCGTTGTTCCATCAAATCCACAACACTGCCGCCGTCGCAGTATTCCATCGTGAAAAAGAAAGTTTCATCAGCATAACCAAACTCTTTTAATCCTACCACATTGGGATGTTTTAAAACTTTCATATTTTCAACTTCCCGCAAAAACCAATTAACAGCCCGCTGATTTGCCGCTACTTTTGGCAGCATGACTTTCAGCGCCACTTGTTCGTTAGTCCGCTTGTGTCGCGCCAAATAAACTAAACTAAAACCCCCCCTACCCAATTCTTTGAGCAAAAGGTAATCGCCGAGAACTCCGATATGGGTTTCATTAGCCACTGCTTTCAACAGAAAAGCTTGCAGCATTTCCCACAGATTTGCTTGATTTGAGGGAATGACAGGGGGTGTTTGGTGTTGGAGAGTTTTGACAATTTCCGGGTCAAGGGCAACGCCAACTCGAAAAGAAGTATCGCTGAGTGTAAATTCATCTCCCTTTTGCAAGTCGTATTCTGGGAATTGAATTTGAGCAGCTTCTTTGGGAGTTTGATGAGCTTCTCGTTGACCGATTTTTTTGCCATTAACAAAAGTGCCATTTTTGCTACCGAAATCGCGCACCCGGATATCGGGAGGATTGATATCCAGCAAGCAGTGATAGCGGGAAATCGTGCGGTGTTTTTCGTCGTCGGGAATCTTGGGATAGCAATCTTTGGCGCGACCAATAATGCAAGTTGTGCGGGTGTCAAAGGTAAATTCTCGGCCTTTGAGATTCCCGGAAGTGATGGTGAGGGTAACTTTTGAGCTCATATCGATTTCGTATTTGGGATTTTGGACTATCGAAACTCTTACTCCCGCCCTTAGCAAAGGAATTAACTCTTACTCCCCCCCTTAGCAAGGGGGGGCTGGGGGGGGTAAAATACCCGATGTTATAAACGATTAAATCTAATTTACCCTCCTAACTCTTACTCCCGCCCTTAGCAAGGGGCTAACTCTAACTCCCCCCCTTAGCAAGGGGGGGCTGGGGGGGGTAAAACACCCGATGTTCTCAGCGATTTAATCCCCTCAACAATAACCTCTAAAACCCCATCCAAATTATGATAAACATCCTCATTAGTAAACCTCAAAAAATTAATCCTTGCCGACTCAATAAACTCTTGCCTTTCTGCATCATATTCTACAGCGCCATCCACAAAATGACTGTCACCATCAACTTCTAGTGCTAACTTGATTTCGGGCGAGTAGAAATCTAGCACAAATGCTGCTACGCTATATTGTCGGCGAAATTTACAGTTTTCAAGCTGTCTGTTTCTTATTTGTTTCCATAGTCGCTTTTCAGCTTCTGTCATTTCTGCGCGAAGCTTCTGTCGCTTGAATTTTTCTGAGCTTTTGTTGTAGAGTTTTGTCATTGTTATATAGGATTTTAACCCCCCCCCAGCCCCCCCTTGGTAAGGGGGGGAGTAAGAGCGTTTTTTTAGTTTGTTCGTTGGTTGTTTAGATTTTAACCCCCCCCAGCCCCCCCTTGGTAAGGGGGGGAGTAAGAGCGTTTTTTAGTTTGTTCGTTGGTTCTTTAGATTTTAACCCCCCCCAGCCCCCCCTTGGTAAGGGGGGAAGTAAGAGCGTTTTTTTAGTTTGTTCGGTGGTTGTTTGGTTTTTTAACTGCCGAAACCATCCGAATGCTTCGCCCAATTCACGCGAGTAAACTCGAATCTTCAGGGTGATTACTAATCAGCGCGGGTTTACCAATATGTGCGTTGGGAAATCAGATCAATCAAATTCTGAAACATCGGAATTGTATCTGGCGCAGAGGCCTGGGCGAAGCATTCGGGCAATATATTGTCGGTTTTGAAGCTCATATTTTTCGCCGAATGCTTCGCCCCCACAGTTAATAATAAAGTTTATCTTAGAGTCATGGTAACTCGGGGTTTTAGGCATTAGCTTAGAAGTGGCGATCGTGGAAAAAGTTGGGTTCGCAAGTCTTAATAAAAATCTGAAACGCTTAGATGTTACACTTTACAAGTCTCGACGCGAGAGAAGAACCACCACATCCAACCACTCCCCCTCACCTCTCCAGCTTTTGAGCGACACCAAGCTGCCGGGAGGTGAGCTTCTGGTGCTTTCTCGGAAAAAATGAGGTCGGTGTAGTACAGGCATTGGTTGTTTTTTCTCCAGCCTACACGATCGCAAAAATTCACCCACTCATGATATTCCCTAGTTCGCCGCAAACTTGAATAGATGCGCTTCTGCACCGAAAAGCCGAAGCGTCCATCGCTGTATTTTAACCAAAGTTGGTCAATGGTTCGCAAGTCTTCACAAGGAAATTTTTCAATACTTTCTGGACCCAGCCATCCTTCTTGCTCCCTACCCGCCACCTTCAACATCACTCTCCAGGTTTCTTCATCGGCTTCTTGCCACTTTTGAGCTGCTAATAAATTTTGCAAGTTTATATAATTAATCCCCACGACTGAAATCACCCGCGCAGTATCAGGAGGCGCTGGTTTCTGCGGCGTTTCAAAAGATTTTTGTGCTGGCTGAGGGCTAACTTTTGGTGATGGCAATACCCCAGGTTTCGGCACCAGCAAATCCAACCATTCCTGTACCGACTGCGGGCGATTTTGCGGTTCCAACTCCATTCCTTTCATAATCGCCACATTCACCCTGTCACTAATCTCCGATTTGAATTGCTTTGGCGGAGTTAAAGGAATATTTTGCTTCCTGAATTGCGACGGAAACGGCAACTCACCAGTCAACATGACATAAAGCGTTGCTGCTAGGGAATAAACATCTGTATAAGCGCCCAGTTCAGCGCGTCTTTCTAATAGTTCGATGGGTGCGTAACACTCAGTCCCGGAATTGCTATTTGTCCTCAACTTCCCCGGTGCCGTCACCTGTCGCGCTATGCCAAAATCAATCAAAACTGCACCCCCCTGACCGCCCTTATTAAGGGGGGAAGAAGAGAAGGGGGTATTTTCTCTTACTCCCCCCCTTACCAAGGGGGGGCTGGGGGGGGTTCTTAGCATAATATTTTGGGGTTTAACATCGAGGTGAGTAAATCCTTGCTGGTGAACAAAACTCAGCGCGCTTCCCACTTCTTGAATAATTGGCAAAGCTTTGGCTTCCGACAAAAGGCCGTTATCTTCGAGATGGCTAGCTAAGTCAATTCCATCGATTAATTCCATCACCATGCACCACAATTCGATATTTCCCACCATTTCGGGAAATACTTCGTAAACTTGGACGACGTGAGGATGGCTGCACCGGGCTAAAGATAAAGCTTCGTTGACAAATTTGGTTTGGAATTCGCGAAAGTTTGGCTTACCTTGAACGTTGGCATTTAGGGTTTTGATGGCGACTACTTTACCTTCTTTGCGGTTTTGAGCGCGGTAGGTGACACCGAATCCGCCACCGCCGAGGATTTCTTCGATTAGGTATTTGCCTTGGTGGAGTTGTTGTCCAGGGGGCCAGTGCCTCATGATGGGTATGTGAGGATGTGGAGAGGATGGTTTTGATTATAGCTGAGACGGGGGAATTATGTTGAGTTTTTTCTTTCTTGTACAGTCTTCTCGATCGCCCCTAGCCCCCCTTAATAAGGGGAGGACAAGAGTTTGTAAGGTGCGTCAGTGCGGAGATTCTCAATTTTTGAGAAGATAACGGACGCTGACGCACCCTACAATTTAACGTGACGGTCTATGGTTGGATGAAAATACCGATCGCATTATGAACTCTCGCAGCAGTTGACGGAGGTCGATCGAGCAAACTACCTCCCAAATACAAACTCGTCGAACTTCCCCCATCCAAATTTAAAGCCTCCACAGCACCCATTTGCTGCAATATCTGCGCCAGTTCTGCGAAATTTGGCCCCGCCCCGCCCGCACGATTGTGCACCGCTACAATCAGCAAATTCCCCGCAGCATTTCGCCCGATCGCACTTCTAATTGCTGTCTGTCTAACATACGCATCGCTAAACCCTTCCGCCTTCGCATCCAGCACAACTCGACTGTTTTGAACTAACACCGGCCCGCCGCCGAGAATGTAAGGAAAACGGTTGAAATCAGCAGGAAAAGTGTTAGTTTCTAAACGCAATAAAGTGCCGATGGATAGTTCAGATGCAGGGAATAAATCCGAACGCAAAGCCAAAATATAACCGTTAGCTGGAATGGGAAAAGTTGTTGTTGCCGCCGCACCTCCGGGGGATTGGCTGACAACTCGATCGGCCGCAACTGTCACAACTATTTCATTGCCAGACAACGGAGTATAAGTTGTTCCCCAATCAGAATTGTAGCGACAGATTCCAGGTTGTACGTAGGCACTATTGAGATGAGAAACGGGCAAAGGTTGATTGGCCGGAGTTATCAAAGTTTCTTGCAAAGTCAAACGATCGATCGCAAATTCTCCCCGATCGTTCCAGGCGATCGCCCCCCGGTTCAATATCGGCCCGGAAAGCCATTTATTGTCACGCCGAATTGCCCCTAAAGCTAAGCGATTAATTCGATTGAAAAAACCTGCATTAATCGCCGCAGCCGCACCCGAAACTTCTGCTGTTTGCAATAGAGGTGCAGTCCCTTGATCTGTCGGCGGATTGCTGAGAATTGGTCGAATTTTTACACCGGATTGACGCGGATTAACTTCTAACCAAACTACTGGAAAACGAGCAGTTCCTAAATTTTGATACTGCTGCCGCCACTGCACACCGGGCGCCCAAACAATATTTTTTTCTACTAACGAATCTGGCCGAATGTCGATAACTAATCGATTGGGGTTTCCCAGGCTGAAAACTTGCGGCCGCCAACCTAAAGGAATCTTTACCTTGACTTTAGTTTGAGCGCCGTCAGGTTCGACTTTTAGTGATAGCAATTGTTGGCTGGTTTGAAAAGTGTCCTGAAGTAAGGCAGGAGCGACTTTGGCATCGATCGCGATCGACCATTCTTGACCGGCGATCGGCGCTGCGGGCGTTATTTGCAGCGGGAGGGCGGGTTTAGTCGGGTCGTCTGGTGTTTCGAGGTTTGGCGCTGCGCGGAGGTTTGGCAGTGGGATAGCGGGCTTTGTGGGGTCGTCCGGGGGGTTGGGTGTGGGTGTCGGCGACGGGATCGGCGTATTGACAAAGTTAACTTGCCAAGGGGCGGGCCGATCGAGATCTACAACAATGCGATCGCCCGATTCTATTTCTGCTTGCCGAATTCCGGTAACACTTGCAGTTTGAGAAGTAATTTTTAGAATATTCCCATCGGCAGATATCTCCCAGCCCGCAAGTCTAGCAAAATCTGTAACATCTAAGTAACGATACGGGCCTGTTGCCCGCGCTGCTAAGCTTTGATCGGCGGTTAAAGATACCGAAAACCACTGCACCGGTTGTTTGGCACTGTCGGCGCTGCTGAGCAAATCCACTCCCGCACTTTGCATCAATCCAACATCAGCAATCCAAGTTCGGAAATTCGCAGAAGTGCTGTTTGCCGGCTGCTGAGTCCAACTTAGGGGGAGAATGCGACCGTTTAGAGACACTTGGCTGCCTTGTCTAATTCTCGAAGATGGCGGTACAGATTGAGCCAAAAACCTATATTCCGACAGGGAATGAATTCCCTGTCTCATAGCTGAAGTTCTCTCAAGAGGACTATAGGTCAATATTTCAGTCGGTTTTAACTGAGATGTTGCACCATTCTCCAGAACAGGCAAGATGCCTGTTCCACAATAAAATTCATCTCTTGTGGAACAGGCATCTTGCCTGTTCCTAAACAAGTAATTGACAATGGTGCAACATCTCTGTTTTAACCGACTTTCGCTATCAGCCAGGGAATTCATTCCCTGGCGGGAGATCGAAGCATGAATCAGCCCAGCCCTCTCCCCCTGTTGCGATCTTCCGGGTTGATTCCAGAGCAAAGACGGGGCGATCGCCAGTACGGGTAAAATCGAAACTGACAATATTGGACGCCAAGAGGACAAATTACGTTTCACAGCTTACAACTCACAATTTCACTTCTAAACGCATGGGTGTCTAGAAACCCGGAATATCCGTATGTTTCTTCCTACTAAACCCGATATTTTTGACGATGACTGCGATCGGCATGAAGTTGTCGATCGAGTCTAGGTTAGCCGATGGCGCTAATTGCGCTAAAGACCTACTACGAACTGCTCACCCCGGAATACAAATAACAAACTCCGAACCCTGCCCTAGCGAGGAATTCACTGTTAACGTACCTCCATGTTTTTCCACAACAATTTGGTGGGCGATCGACAATCCCAATCCGGTTCCTTGACCCACAGACTTAGTTGTGAATAAGTGGTTAAAGATGTTTTCCTTGACTTCGTTAGACATCCCCACTCCATTATCCTTAATGCGAATCAAAACCTGATTTTGGTCTTCGCTCAGAACAGTTTGAACCGTTATTTGATTAGCTAGGGCTTTAATTTCACTAAAACGGAGCCCCTTATTTGACTCCTCCAGAGCGTCAATGGCATTAGCCAGTACGTTCATAAATACCTGGTTTAACTGTCCGGGAAAGCATTTCACGAGGGGCAAGTTACCATACTCTTTCACAACTTCAATGGCAGGGCGAAACTCGCTCGCTTTTAAACGGTGCTTGAGAATCAGGAGAGTGCTTTCGAGTCCGTCATGAATATTGAAAGCAACTGGTCGATCGCTATCAGCCCTCGAAAACGTTCTCAAACTTGTACTGATATTGCGAATGCGCTCGACTCCCTCCTGCATCGAGCCAATCAATTTGGGCAAATCTTCTCGCAAATACTCCAAGTCTATGGCCTCGATTTTTTCTTCAACTTTAGCTCCTGGCTGGGGAAAACTATCTTGATATACATCGATTAGCTCGAACAAATCTTGTAGGTATTCTTGAGCCGGTTGCAAGTTGCCGGCAATAAAGCCTACGGGATTGTTAATTTCGTGGGCTACTCCTGCGACTAAATTTCCGAGAGCAGACATCTTCTCATTCTGTACCAGTTGCAGTTGCATCTGTTTGAGATCCTTGAGATAAAGCTCTAGTTTTTGGGCATACTCCTGGGATTGCTGATACAGTCGGGCGTTCTGTAAGGAAATTGCAGCTTGGGAGCACAGGATGTTGAGGATGGCGACGCGATCGCTCGTGAATACCCCTGTTGCTAAATTATTTTCCAAATACAAAATCCCGAGCATTTTCCCTCGCTCGCTGATCGGAGTGCAAAGCAGGCTCTGAGGTTGCTGTTGGATAATGTAGGGGTCAGATGCAAATCTTGGTTGACTGCTAGCATCATCAAAAATCAGGGTTTCTTTTGTACGTTTGACGTAGTTGATTATGGTTAGAGGAACTACATCGCTCTCCTCAACCGGAATTGATTGCAGAAGGCAGTCTTGACGGTTTGTGCAGTGAACGTTTATCGTCCAGTTTCCCTCTTCATTCAAAATTAATGCTCCGGTTTGTGCTCCGGCATTCTTCACCGCCACTTGCATGAGGGTAGTGAGCAATTGATCGAGTTGAATTTCGCTAGATAGAGTTTGAGAAGCTTTGATAACTGTCGGCAAATCTACTAACCCCCAACTGGTGGTGCTACCGATAATTGTTCTAGTCGTGTTAGATAGGGATGATTCACTATGGGTGGATGTGTGAATTGTTTCGCTCGGATTCTGGCGAGTTCGCTCCTGTTGCAGGATCACAGCAAGCAATTGGGGATAACGCTGTTCTAGATAATCAATCTTTGCTTTTGCTCCCCAACGAGCGTAAGCATAGTAAGCATCAATTAAATAGGGTTTGGCAATTTTTTCTTTGCCCCATTCCAAATAGAATTTGGCGGCGAGTTCGTGAGCAAGAGCTTCTTCGTTGATGTACTCGTTTTCTTTAGCAACATTGATCGCTTTGTCGTACATCTCGATCGCTTCTATTTTTTGGTTTAAAACCCGATGCCGTTCAGCCTCCACTAGATAGAATTTATGCAGATGATTCATGGGGGCATGATGCGCCCATTTCTGCATTTTTTCTTGATTAGCTTGTACTCTGTCAAGAATCCCCTGTTGCTCTGACTGTGGAGCATCAGAATACACCGCCAACCTCACTAGAGAATCGTAGAAATAGAAGATAACAACAACGGGCATTCCTACCACTGCATCTAAATACTTCTCTGCTATTGCGATATTCTCAATGGCTTCTGAGTAGTTTTCAAACCAATAACAAAGTAAAAATTTGTTTAAATATATGTATGCAACTCCCACTTTATCGTTCGCTTGCTGGTAAAATGGCAACTTGATCTGCTCATCGCAGCCTTCACCCTTTAGAAGGCAGTAATTCTCACTTTTTCCCAGCAAATTCAAGATAGCCTGCCAATAGATTTCTATATAATTAAGCGCTGTTTCTTGCTTAATTTTATGAAGAGCATCTCTGTTTCTTGCTATCTCTCTTTCCAGGACAGTCAGTTCTTTGCCACTATAGTAAGCTGAACAGGAGGACTGTAATAAATTATAGCCTGCATATTCTAAATCTCCTGCCTCCATTCCGCTAGAGTAAGCTGACACCAAAGGCTCTAAGGTTTCTCTGAGATGCTCTTTGCAATGTCGGATAAATAAATTTACTATGAAGGCTGTCTTGGCTTTGATTTCTTGAGAATTTAACTTTGACACTAGACTTAAAGCCAATTGACCGAACTCATAACCTGACTCAATATCTCCCACAACTCCACAAAGAAGAAAACCATAATTGGCGTAAGCAAAGGGAGAAACAGAAGCATTCCCATATTGGACGGATAATTGTACTTGTTTGCACACCGTCAAAGGCAACAGTGCAGGAGCAGCAATGTAGGCAGGCGCAAAGATACTTGATAAAAGTCTCATAGCTGCTAGTTTATAGGAATCGCTCATTTGAGGCAGGTCAACTAAATCTTCAATTCGCAAGCCATTCAAAATTACCGAAGTTTCCCCTAGTGCCTGCCCGATATCTGACGAGTTTGGCTCCGAGGGAAACTCTACCCCCAACTGCTTTAAAAATAGTAGTCCCGTATTCAGTGCTTCCTGTAGATTATTTTGCGCCATATAAGCTTGCATCTGTACTTCATATACCTTCACTTTGTCCAGTAGCGTTTTGGCGCAGTTTTCCACGACAGATGCTAATTTTTCCATCAGGTCAAAGTCACCGCTTAGATATGCCGCATCTGCTGCTTCGGTATGGAGCGCTAATGTTAGTTCGTATTGAGGGAGCCAACTATTTACTGCCAGTAATTCTATGCCCATATTGAAATATTCAACCGCAGCAGAATAGGCAGTAGCAGCTTTGGCTTTCTTTCCAGCAACTAGATTCAATCGTGCTAATTGTCCCCGTTCTACTTCCTGGGTAATTAGCCCTACTCCCACATTTAAGTGGTTTACAATATCAAAAATTCTTTCTTCTCGATCTGCTTCTGGCGTATTCTCTAACAGCAGTTGACCGATTTTTAAGTGAGTCGATCGCTTTTGCTCCTCGGGAATCAGGGAATAGGCTGCTTGTTGAACCCGATCGTGTAAAAACTTATATTTGGGTAATTGGTCATGAGTAATTGGTAATTGCTCATATTCCTTTCCATTACCCACTACCGATTCGCTATTCCCCTCTGCTTGATAAAACTTATAAACTTCGCTAATGGGTAAAATTAGCCCGTCTTGTAGTGCCTTCCATAAAGCGGATGCAGTTTCTACGGCAACTTTTTCATTAATAATTGCCAGGGTCGCCAAATCGAACTGATTGCCAATACAGGCTGCCAGCTTCAAAACTTCTTGCGTTTGAGTTGGCAACTTTTGCAACTGAATCGCCACAAATTTAACCACATCATCGGTGATCGCTAGCGATCGCACTCGTGCAATATCGCACTGCCAATAGCGGGTATCTAAGTTAAATGTGATCGATCCATCTTCGTGTAAAGACTTGAGGAATTGAGTTACAAAAAATGGATTACCTTGAGTTTTTTGATAAACCAATTCTGTCAAAGGTTCCGCTAACGGTTTAGAACAAGCTAGAGTATCGGCCACTAAACAATTTACGCCCGCTCGATCGAGCGGCGCTAAGGTAATAGTGTTCACCTTTGCTTGAGTTTTTTGAATCTCTGCTAACGTTAGCATGAATGGATGTGCTGGAAAAACTTCGTTATCCCGATAAGCTCCTATTAATAATAGATAGGCGTTATCAGTAGCACTTATCAGCAGTTGAATTAATTTTAACGATGCTGAGTCTGCCCATTGCAAATCGTCTAAAAAAATCACTAAAGGATGTTCTTTTCTTGCGAAAATTTGAATAAATTTCTCAAACAATAAATTGAAGCGATTTTGAGCGGCACTGCCAGAAAGTTCTGGGACTGGCGGTTGCGAGCCGATAATACGTTCTAGTTCGGGAATGACTTCAATTATCGCCCCAGCGCTATCGCCCAAAGCTGCCAAAATTTCCAACTTGCATTGTTCAACTTTAGCATCTGTTTCCGATAGCAATTGTCCCATAAAGTCGCGAAAAGCTTGGACAAATGCTGAAAAGGGAAGATTACGTTGGAATTGGTCAAATTTGCCTTTAATAAAGTATCCGCGCTGTCTCACAATTGGTTTGTGAACTTCGTTGACAACAGCGGTTTTGCCAATGCCGGAGAAACCGGCAACGAGCATCATTTCGGCGCTGCCTCCACTCACGCGCTCAAACGCCGCTAGCAGGGAGAATACTTCGCTTTCTCTACCGTATAATTTTTCGGGTATGATGAAGCGATCGCACAAATCTCGCTGCCCTAAATCAAAGTTAGCGAGCGTCCCTGTCTCTTGCCACTGGGATAAGCAAGTTTCTAAGTCGTACTTGAGTCCTAGGGCGCTTTGATAGCGAGCTTCTGCATTCTTCGCCATCAGTTTGCTTACCATCTCAGACAGCACCAATGGAACGCTTTTGTTGACAATTGAGGCTGCCAGTGGCTGTTTGGCGAGGTGGCAGTGTACCAAATCTATTGGGTCATCCGTTTGGAAGGGCAACTTTCCTGTTAGTAATTCGTAGAATGTTACTCCTAGCGAGTAGAAATCTGTGCGGTAATCAATGCCTCGGTTCATTCGCCCAGTTTGTTCGGGAGATATGTAAGGTAAGGTGCCTTCAAGGACGTTGGGATTTTGAATTTCTTGGGTTTCGCGAGGCAGCAGGGAAGCGATGCTGAAGTCAATCAGCTTCACTTCTTTGCTGGTGGGGTTAATTAGAATGTTGGCCGGTTTGAGGTCTTTATGGATGACGTGGTGGCGATAAAGTCCGTCAAGGGCGTTGGCAATTTGAATTGCAATGGGAAGAAACTCGTTAACGGGCAAGCCTTCTAGGGGCTCTTTACTCTCGACTGCTAGACGAGCGAGGTAGCTACTCAAGGAGATTCCGCCAAAGTCTTCCATTACCAGAGCATAGTGGTTATGGTAGTTTTCCAGGCTGTATGCCTTGACACTGCCGGGGATCTCTAAGTTTTTAGCAATGACGTACTGGTTGCGGAAGTGAACTAGCTCGTTGAAGCGCGGAAAGTCATTCCGCAGCAGTTTGATCACGACGGGCTCCCCATTTGAAGTGCGAAGACCGCGATAAACTAGAGTGCGATTACCTACATATATTTGCTCGTTAATGTGATATCCTAGAAAAAGATTTGTTATGCTAACCATATCTACGTATTCCTACTGCTTCTTTCAAGCCTGAAGATTCTTAGAGTTCATATCTACTATTTTCGCTCTATCTGCGGTGCTATTCATTAATTACATTTTTCTTAATATATTTTGAACAACCAATTATGAAAGAGCGATGTTAAGAGCAAGACTTAATATTTTATGTAAGAGATGTTGAGACGGGAGTTGAGACTTAGTAGAAAATGACTCCGCGAACGCTGATGGAACCACAGCAGTTCATTGAAGAGGAAGTTAAGAAGCTAATTAAGAGGGGTGGCATCATTATGGATAGAAAGGAAATGTCCCAAATGCCAATCCCCTCAAATCCGTAAGAACTGCCACCGTTGAGCTAAACAAAATTACTACTGCCAAGTTTGTGGGCGTCAGTCGATTTGAGATTTGAGATTTACTGCACAAATGAATCTGGGAGATTCAACAAGAGTCTAAAATTTTTGCCTCTCCACGACTCGTGTCAGCAAGTAAGTATCTGTTTTTGGGCGCGGTAAAAAAGGCTGCGCTGGCTCTACCAGATGCTCCCAAGGTGTCAGAAATCCTTGAAATAGGCTTCGTTGATGAGTTACAAACGTTGGTGGCTCAAAAAATACAAATTAGGGTTATGCACAACTGTCAACATTTTTCGGCCAGGCATCTTAGCGTGAGTTCTGGACGATCGCTTACAAGACTTGCGCGCAAACTCTGACTGTAATCGGTGAAATTTTATCAATTTCTTGATACAATTGATGTTCGCGGTTCGAGAGTTGACTGCACAATAAGACAGGTTTCACCAGTTGTGAACCGCGCGGCTACATTGCACCTACCGACTGAGCGGGCAGGTGGCTTTTGTGTATGCGGGCGCTGACGAAAGCAACTCAACAGCGCAGCAAGCAAAATAACGCTAAAGTTACTATCTACCTGTGTTCGCTGCAAGGCTACCCTTGCGGACTCAGGAAAAAAACACACAAAAAACTCGTGAAGCGCAGCTATCCCGTAGGGAATCGCCTGCAATGTATCTAGTTGCAGGGCGGCAATTTCCCAAAGAATCACTGCCTTTTAACAGCAGGGTATTCTAGGAGACATCTCCGAGACGATGCGAGCGAGATAATTTAAAATCTGCAAACAGGGTTTCAGTGCTAAGTAGAGGCAGTAGCGAGGTAAATTTTTATCAATCAGCTTCCAATATGCTGTTTTAAAGTTTACTAGGCTCCCACCGCTCGGCAGCCTTCTCTCTCCGAGCTCTAAAAACGCATCCACCACACAATCACGGAAATAACATTCAATCAACATGGGTAACACGATCGATCCAAACAGAAACAGAAACGTGCATCAGACTGAGCGAGGAACTCCCTATGCCGGCCAAAGCTGGTTAGTGGAAGAAAGAGATGCCTGCGGTGTGGGGTTTATTGCCAACCAAAGCGGGGAAGCTACGCACTCGATTATTGAGAAAGCGCTGCCAGCTTTAACTTGTCTGGAACATCGCGGCGGTTGCAGCGCCGACCAAGATTCCGGCGACGGTGCGGGTTTAATGACCGCGATTCCTTGGGAATTGCTGGATGCTTGGTTTGCCGAACAGGGAATTGTGCCTCCCGCACGGGAAAACTGCGGCGTGGGAATGCTGTTTTTGTCTCAAGATAAATTTCAAGCGACTATAGCGCGGCAGGTGGTTGAGCAAGTTCTGACCGATCGCGGGCTGACACTTGTGGGATGGCGCAAAGTTCCCATTGTACCGTCGGTTTTGGGCGAGCAAGCGCTAGAAAATCAACCTCAAATCGAACAAGTAATTGTCAGTTCACCGCAATTAGCCGGAGACGAACTCGACAGACATCTATTTCTGGCGCGCCGCACGATCGGACACGCGCTGTCAAATCGCCCCAACTTCACCCGCGAAGACTTTTATACTTGCTCTTTCTCCTGCCGCACGATCGTCTATAAAGGCATGGTGCGATCGGCCGTACTGGCAGAATTTTACCCAGACCTGAAAAATCCCGCTTATAAAAGCTCCTTTGCCGTCTATCACCGGCGCTTCAGCACCAACACCCTGCCCCGCTGGCGCTTAGCCCAGCCGATGCGCTTGCTGGGACACAACGGAGAAATTAACACGCTGTTGGGCAATATTACCTGGATGAAGGCGCGGCAAGCGAATTTAGCTCACCCGAATTGGAGTCAAGCTGATATCGACACGTTCAACCCAATTGTCAATCCCGAAAGCAGCGATTCGGCAAACTTGGACAACGTGATGGAATTGTTGGTGCACTCCGGCCGCACCCCCCTAGAATCCCTGACAATTCTGGTGCCCGAAGCCTACAAAAATCAGCCGGATTTGGCTGACTATCCAGAAATTGTCGATTTTTACGAATATTACAGCGGCATTCAAGAACCTTGGGACGGCCCCGCACTGCTGGTGTTCAGCGACGGCAAACAAGTAGGTGCTACGCTCGATCGCAACGGTTTGCGGCCGGCCCGCTACTGCATTACTAAAGACGGTTTGGTAATTGTGGCTTCCGAAGCCGGAGTTGTCGATATTCCCGAAGCAGATATTGTCGAAAAAGGCCGTTTGGGGCCAGGACAAATGATTGCAGTTGACCTGCAAACTCAAGAAATTCTCAAAAATTGGCAACTCAAACAGCGAATTGCTAAGCGGCATCCCTACGGCGAATGGCTGCAACAAAACCGCGAAACCTTGGAACCGCAGCCTTTTGCCGAAACAGCAACCCTCGACTCGCAAACGCTGTTAGCAACCCAAACTGCTTTCGGTTATACAGCCGAAGATTTGGACATGGTGATCGTCGAGATGGCGAGTTCTGGGAAAGAACCGACTTTCTGCATGGGCGACGACGTTCCCTTAGCTGTGTTGTCAGAAAAGCCTCAGTTGCTGTACAACTATTTCAAACAGCGGTTCGCTCAAGTGACAAATCCGCCGATCGACCCCCTGCGCGAGGGGATGGTGATGTCGCTGACGATGAATGTGGGCCTGCGGGGCAATTTACTGCAAGCAGTACCAGAAAATGCCAAGCGCCTGAAAATTGATTCCCCCGTACTCAACGACGCTGAACTGTCTGTCTTGAAAGACCAAAAGTCTTTCCTAGCTACCGAATTGTCAACGCTTTACAAAATTGCTGCCGGGCCTGGAGGTTTGAAAACCGCAGTCGAGCAACTTTGTCAAAACGCGGCTCAAGCGGTGCGCGAGGGTTCGAGAATTCTGGTTTTGAGCGATCGAGTCTCGAAGCAAGAAGGCGAATCTGCTGCTGGATTGAGTGCAGAATGCACTTATATTCCGCCCTTCCTGGCAGTTGGCGCGGTTCACCACCACTTAATTAGGGTCGGCCTGCGGATGCAAACTTCGCTGGTTGTGGATACCGCCCAATGTTGGAGCACTCACCACTTCGCTTGTTTGATTGGTTACGGGGCGGTGGCTGTTTGTCCTTACTTGGCTTTGGAAAGCGTGCGCGCCTGGTGGTCTGATGCCAAGACTCAAAACTTGATGCAGCACGGCAAAGTTCCCAATATTACCGTGACGCAGGCTCAAGCTAGATACCGCACAGCGGTGGAAAACGGCTTGCTGAAGATTATGTCGAAAATGGGGATTTCGCTGCTGTCTAGCTATCAGGGGGCGCAAATCTTTGAGGCGATCGGCATTGGCGGCGATTTGCTCGATTTGGGCTTCAAAGGCACGGTTTCTCGGATCGGCGGTTTGAGTGTCGCGGAACTGGCTAACGAGGTAATGTCTTTCCACAGTCAGGCTTTCCCAGAATTGGTTCTCAAAAAGCTGGAAAATTTCGGCTTCGTGCAGTACCGCCGGGGCGGCGAATATCACATGAACAGCCCGGAAATGGCCAAGGCTTTGCACAAAGCCGTGACTACTTTTAAGGCTCAAACTAACAGTAATGGCAACGGGGCCGAACCAAAAATGACACCAATTGGTGACAAAAATGGTGAAAGTGCCTACGATCACTACGAGGTTTACAAGCAACAGCTCGAAAATCGCCCGGTAACGGCTTTGCGGGATTTGCTGGATTTTGCGAGCGATCGCCCTCCCATTGCAATCGAAGAAGTAGAATCTGTAGCAGATATTGTCAAACGCTTCGCCACGGGCGGGATGTCTCTGGGCGCTTTGTCCCCGGAAGCCCACGAAACGCTAGCGATTGCCATGAACCGTATCGGCGGCAAATCCAACTCCGGCGAGGGCGGCGAAGACCCGGTGCGCTACAAAGTGCTAAACGATGTGAGCGAAGCGGGTTTCTCACAAACGCTACCTCACTTAAAAGGTTTGCAGAACGGCGATACAGCTTCTTCTTCCATCAAACAAGTAGCTTCGGGACGCTTCGGGGTGACTCCCGAGTATCTGATGAACGCCGAACAAATCGAAATTAAGATCGCACAAGGTGCGAAACCGGGTGAAGGCGGTCAATTGCCAGGGGCGAAAGTGAGCGAGTACATTGCTTATTTGCGCCGATCGAAACCGGGTGTCACGCTGATTTCGCCTCCTCCTCACCACGACATTTATTCGATCGAGGATTTGGCGCAGTTGATTTTTGACTTGCACCAAATCAATCCGAAAGCAGGAGTTTCGGTGAAGTTGGTGTCGGAAGTCGGCATCGGGACTGTAGCCGCTGGTGTCGCCAAGGCAAATGCTGATGTGATTCAAATTTCCGGCCACGATGGCGGCACTGGTGCTTCGCCACTGAGTTCGATTAAGCACGCAGGTTCTCCGTGGGAACTCGGTTTGACAGAAGTTCACCGGGTGTTGATGGAAAATAAATTGCGCGATCGAGTTTTGCTGCGCGTTGACGGTGGCTTTAAAAGCGGCTGGGACGTGATTGTAGGCGCTTTGATGGGCGGCGAAGAGTACGGTTTCGGCACGGTGGCAATGATTGCAGAAGGCTGCATTATGGCTCGCGTTTGCCACATGAATAGTTGTCCGGTAGGGGTGACAACTCAACAAGAACACTTGCGGAAACGGTTCCCCGGTACACCGGAACACGTTGTTAATTTCTTCTATTTCGTAGCGCAAGAAGTGCGGAGTTTGCTGGCGAAATTGGGTTATAAGTCGATCGCAGATATCATCGGCCGCGCGGATTTGCTGAAAATGCGCGATGGGGTGCAACTAACTAAAACTCAAGCGATTAATTTGGATTGTTTGACCAAGTTACCGGATACTAAGAGCGATCGATCTTTCTTGATCCACGGCGACGTACACACCAACGGGCCAGTGTTAGACGATGATTTGCTGGCGGATGCTGAGATTCAAAGTGCGATCGCCAATCACGGCACTGTTAGCAAGAATGTAAAATTGGTGAATACCGATCGCACTGTAGGCGCACGTTTAGCAGGTGCGATCGCACAGCAACACGGCAACACCGGCTTTAGCGGTCACATCACCCTCAACTTCACTGGTAGCGCAGGCCAAAGCTTCGGCGCGTTCAATTTGCCGGGGATGACGCTGGTACTGTCAGGCCAAGCCAATGACTACGTTGGTAAAGGGATGCACGGTGGCGAAATCGCGATCGCACCCCCGGCTGGTGCGACTTATGATGCTTCCGAAAATGCGATCGTCGGTAACACTTGTTTGTACGGTGCGACGGGGGGAACTCTGTTGGCTGCGGGTAAAGCTGGCGAACGGTTTGCGGTGCGTAACTCGATGGCGAAAGCAGTCATTGAAGGTGCGGGCGATCACTGCTGCGAGTACATGACTGGCGGCGTGATTGTCGTGTTAGGAAAAGTCGGCCGCAACGTCGGCGCTGGAATGACTGGCGGCTTGGCTTATTTCCTCGATGAAGATGGGACTTTCCCGGCTCATGTCAACGGGGAGATTGTGAAGATGCAGCGGGTTTGTACGGCGGCTGGGGAGGCGCAATTGAAGGAGTTGATTGAGGCTCAGTGCGATCGAACGGGTAGCAAGAAAGCTGAGAAGATTTTAGCAAATTGGTCGGAATATTTGCCTAAGTTCTGGCAAGTTGTGCCGCCAAGTGAAGCGAATTCGCCCGAGGCTTCGGAACAAAAGATTGCTGTGGAAGTGTAATTTTGCAGTTGGTTAAATAGATGAGGGGCGACGCGAGTTGCCCCTTTTTCAATCTTCATATCAAATCCGTTGATATCGAAATTCTTCATCTCTCTCTTCTCTTCCTCTGCGCTCTCCGCGCTCTCCGCGCTCTCTGCGGTTTAATAATTCCTAAACATTGGCTTTCCTCTTTTAACCGTTGTTTTATTAATCACCAGATAACAGAAATTACACCGGAAGCCGTAATATTTCCATCGCACGTCAACAGCGCAACAGTTTCACCTTGATTTTGCAAAATCATTGCAGTTGCTACAATTTGACGATCGTGCATTTCATGGATGCTCAATAAGCTGAGCGTTTGATTGATGATAGTTCGATCGAGTGGATAAACTGCGATTCTAGAATCGCTATTAATCGCATTGAACAACGCATTAACAGATGGAATTGATGTTTTTCCTCGTTCTACAATCCATGCAGCTTCAGCCAAGGCGATCGCAGGTAGAACAAGCTGACTGTCCAAATTGGAGAGAATGGCTTGGACTTGAGTCCCCAATCTTTGATTTCCTTCGAGAAACCAAATCAGCGCGTGGGTATCAATGACATATTTCATCGGCAGCTATGACCAATCTAATTCATCGTCAGCATCCCCTTGAAATTCGGCAATCTCGAAATCAGCTTCGGTGGATTGATGAGAACCTGCAAACATTCCAAACTGGATAAATTTAGGGGTTCGAGGAATGGATGGCGCAGCCAAAAAAGTAATCACCACGCGACTTTCATAAATGTTTTCAGGAAATTCTAACAGTTCGATGACTCCATTTCTGTAAATTCCTTCAAATGCTTGGAGCATAATGATTCACCTCGCGTACAATATGGTCTATCGACTCGCTAGCTAACAATCCCAGTCTAACAAATCTTCCCCCACAAACACATTTTTTTGATATGATATAGTCCGGTACGCAAAAACAACGTGTTTCTGTCATTACGAGCGTAGCGCCGAGTAATTGCAACCTTTTTGTTTTTAGGCTTATAGTGCATCCAGGACTGAAGGAATTCCTGATGACGAGGTTCTGCAGTTGGCTAGGTTTGCTGTTGGCTAAACGTCACATTGGCGATCGATCGACCTCCCAATTCCTGCCGGTTTTGTCTAACATACACATAACCCACACTCATAACATCTCTTATGCAAAGTTACACCCTCGCAGAAGCCTGCAACCCACAGGGAACAGTCTTTAACCAAGCTGCTGTCGAGCCAGTTTTACTCACTGATAAATCGCAGCCCAGTCACGTAATTATGTCCGCTGATGCCTATCAGCGCTTGATAGAGCGACTGATGGAATTAGAAGATATGCTTTTAGGCAAAGCAGCAAAATCCGCCCTGAGTCAGTCTCAAATGGTGGGTGCTCAAACCTTTCTAGAAACACTAAAACAACTGGCAAATGGCGAAACTTGATGGTTTACAAACAGTTCTCGACTTTCTCAAGGGTTTGCAACCTAAAATAGCGGCTCAAATTGCTAAAAAAGTCTTAGCGCTGAATGTCGAGCCTTTACCTAATGATAGCAAGCAATTAATAGGATATCCGGGTTATTATCGGGTAGATAGTGGCGAGTATCGGATTGTTTACAACTTTAATCCAGATGAAGATTTGGTAGAAGTTATTCTAGTTGGCAAGCGTAACGATGATGAAGTGTACAAAAAATTAGAGCGCCTTTTATAATAAACTCATTCTCAGTGATGCTGCTTTAATATTAGCTCAAATCGGTCGGGCGATCGGCATTCGCGGAGGTGCTGTTTTCCACATCAAATCTATTTCTTCCGGTGTCAATCCGTAAGCTTGATTAACTAAGTCAGATAAACGGTGTTCGAGTCTCAACGCCTCAGCTTTGCGAGATTGAATGGCCGGTGCATATTCATTATAAGTTTCGCGGACTGCTTTTAGTCCAGCCACGCCGAGAGGATCGGAGGATTTAGTTTTCGGCATTCGCTTTCTGATTTCTGCTACGAACTCTGCAAAGGAAAGGGCAGAAAAATCTTCGAGTTTTTCTCCGAGTTTATCAATTAAATAAGTGATTTCTAGCCATTGCAAGACATCTCGGTGAGTTTCTTGATTAGTTTTGGCGATTTCAATTAAACGGCTGACAATTGGTTCTACTTCGGCACGAATTGAGTCAGTTGGTGGTGCGATCGGAAGCTTTTCCATCAATTCGCCAACCGGAGTCAGTGCTTCATCTTTCATGTGCGGTAAATACCGCCAATTGTGCCACCACATAAGTGCTGAATTAAGCACTCCCAAAATATACAATTCCGAAGTCGGAATAATGAAACATTTATTGTTTGTCAAATAACCCCGATTATCATAACTATATGCTGGATGAAATTGAATTTCCTGATAGCTCAGTTTAGGCTGTTGAAATAGGTTACAAAAAGAGGGCGATGCTTGCCACTGCCACCATAATTGTTTGCCTGCTCTTGCTTCTAACTTAGTTCTATATTTTTCCAGATGAGATTTTATTATAGGATAGTTTTCTATCTCAATATCTCTATGAGCGAAGATTATCCAAACTTCATCCCATTGAGGATACCAGCGTTTTAGATCCTGACCTCGCAATAATGGCTTGATGATTTCAGCGGATTTATGGTCTGCTTGAACCAGACTATTTTTAGTAGCTTCATCAATCAAAAAAGCTTCGTTAAATCCTGTTTTTATGCCATATAAAGGCTTAACCCCTGCAAAATCTTTGAGCGGAACACCCACTTGTTTTATTTTCTGCATCAACTCATCAACAGCAGGAGGTTCCAGACTCCAAGCACTCGCAGTGAAACGCGATCGCGAAATTTGATAGCCGTGTTGTTGAACGTATTGTGTAAGGTTGATATTAGCAAGTTCCTCGCGCGGAACCGGACAAACAATCACAGGCGAATTAGGTTCAGATTTACCTTGCTCAATCTCGCTTTCAGTTTCAGAGATATATAGAGAAGTGTTAGGTTTTCTTACTGCGACAATACAGGGAAAAGTATCAGCATCCTCAAAAATTGAGGCGTGTCCGAAATCAACAATTTGATCGAGTAAACCTTGACTGACAAAGAACTTGCGTAGAGGTTCGCCATATCCCGACCTCAGCCATTTATTTGTAACAATATACGAAAGCACTCCCCCCGGTTTGAGAATCTTTAACCCGAGTTCATAAAAGTAAGTATAAAGGTCTGCTACGCCGTTATATGATTCATAATTGGCTTGCAAGTATGGTTTAATTGGAGATAGCAATTCCTGTCGCACGTAAGGCGGATTGCCAATGACTACATCAAAACCGCCATCAGCAAAAATCTGGGGAAATTCAGCTTTCCAATCAAACGCTGTATCTGCTACATTACTGTCAGCGACGATCGAGTTTCCCGCTTTAATATTATCATCCAAATAAGTCAGCGTTTTACCCGGTTCCGCCGTCTTCAACCACAGCGAAAGCTTGGTAATTTCCGCCGATTCCGGCAGCAAATCTACGCCGTACAGGTTGTTGCTTAAAATGCTTCTGTCAAATTCCAGCGAGTTGCCGTTTTTTGGCTTATACCCCAAAGCATTCAATTCTCGATCGCCTCTTTCATACTGCTGCATTAAATAATCAAAAGCCGCAATCAAAAAAGCACCAGAACCGCACGCCGGATCGATGACGCGCGTTTTTTGCAACACTTCGTCTCGATACGCTTTCCAAAACTTAATTGCAGTTTTCTTTGGTGGCTGAACCGACTCTTCAGCAACTTCGCCCATTAGGAAGAAATCGCGCAACTCTTGCTCTCGCCGATGCAAATAGCCGCCGAGAGAAACCTCGACAATATATTGAGTAATATAAGCTGGCGTGTAAAACACACCTTGAGTTTTCCGCTTGCCTTTTTTAGGATTGTATTCCTGTCCGGTAGTTTCAGCATTTAATTCTTCCAAATCTGTAACAGACTGCTCAAAAATATGCCCCAAAATATCGACGGAAACTTCGGTATCAAAATCAAATCTGGTCAGCTTATTAAGCAGACTGCATAAAGGATTTGGCACTGTCAATTGTGCGTCTAAAACCGGATCGAATTTAAATAAGCCGCCGTTGTATCCCGGTACAGGAGGGTCATCATTTCCCACATCAACCCAGCGAAATACAGATTGATAATTTTCCCAAATTAATCTAGGATTGTATTGGTCTTTGTGGTCGTGAGCGTTGCTGAGGGTGTTTCGCGGCAGCAACCCTTTATCTTCACAAAAAGCAATGAATAAAACGCGGTCTAAAGTTTTTTGAGCTTTTTCGATGAGTACGCGATCGCGGTTGGGGATATCCGGCGGCCCAGAAAAGCGAAAATGCTTGACGAGAGCGAGTCGAATTGCTTTGTACTCTTGATATAATTTATTGGTAATTTCTTCTTGAGCTTCGTCAGAGTCTTTTAACAGTCTGTCAATAACAGAAACTGTTTGAGCTTGGTTTTGAGGCAAAAAATTGCGGCGACACAGCAGAAAGTAAAACCGCTTAAAAGCTTCAATATCCGCCAAGTCAGTCAGAAAAAATTGTTCGTAATAAGCGGGAGTTTTATTGGTATGATAAAGTCGCAATTCTCGATAATTCGAGACAATAATCCAGCGACAATCTGGTGTATAATTAGCGTAGCGCCAACCTTGGTCAACTGCTGATTCGATTCGCCCGGATGCGGGACGGTCTAAATCATTTTTCGCTCCCTTGAGTTCGATCGGAGCAATCACTTTACCTTGCAGGGACACGGCTTTACCTTTAGGATTGTCAGCAGCAGTAAAAAAGCCGATCGCCCCATCAGCAGAACCGCCGCCATCAGATATCGTTTGTTCGGCGTTAATTTCCCAAGCTTTCCCCGCACCTTGAATTACCGAGCAATATCCCAAAACATCCTGAAAAATATCATTAATAAAACTGCCGTGCAGCGAAACTTCTTTAACTTCGTCTAACGTACCAGTTTTAAGTGTAGCAATCCACGTTCCCAATTTTTGGTGGCGCACTTCCATATCTTGCGGAAAGCTAAAAGCACGCAAAGCAGTGTTGAGTGTTTTGCTGTGAAAAAGGGCGCGAGTAGAGCGATTTGTCATCTTTTCAAGCAAGTTAATAAAGTTAATTTTACAGCATCCAAGTGCAACAGCGGCTCAGACCTTCTGCTATCAAATCAGTTATACTCAAAGGTCGATCGCACCCTACCCCCTCAAAAAAGCCTGTGAAACGCGGCTATCCCCTAGGGAATCGCTCGCTCAAGAGTCAAAAACGCCACCTCTAAAGCTGAGCTAGCTCTCATTTACTTTGCATATTGTAATTATCACCAAAAGCTATAATTTTTTCTCAGTAGCTTTCCGCTGCTCCCTTCGGGTTTTACAGCAAAAGTTAAATACGCCTGAGCTTATCTGCACGGAGCGAAAAGTTTTGTTACAATAGGTAAGCTGTTACAAATCGTAACTTATGCTGGTTTCTATTTTAATAATTGACGTTGCCCTCGTTGCCTGGTCTTTGCACTTAATGCAGGAGGCGATCGCGCAACGGGAATTTTCACTAATGCTAGCCGGCACCCTAGTTGCGGTTTCAGCCGCCGCCCTGCTAGTCGTCTACTTCCTCATGGGGTCTTGTTTGAGCCATTTGACGGAAATATCCCAACACACTTACTAAATCATAGTAGGGATTGACCATTGTCTAGAAGCGATGAGATTTTTGGAAAAAAAAGCCGAAAGCCTTGCCAATCCAGGGTTCAAAACTAATTTGCCCAAAAAGCTTGACAAATATTGGTCAGTTAAGGCATGATTGAGAGCGCGAAAAGAAAGGGGAATTAGCTCAGTTGGTAGAGCACTACAATGGCATTGTAGGGGTCAGCGGTTCGAGCCCGCTATTCTCCATAAAGAAGATTAGGGAAAGGGTCCTGCTGTGTCCTTACTCGTAGGGAAACGGCACTGCCGTGTCCTCATCGCCGTGTCCTTACTCGTAGGGAAACGGCACTGCCATGTCCTTAATTTCGATCGCGACTTGTACCTAAACAGCATTGCCGCGCCCTTAATTTCGATCGCGCTACACACCGCGAAAACCAATTTTCCCGTAAAATCAAAACAGTCTACCCGCAACCAAAGCGCTACCTGTGGCAAAGTCAACTGAATCCAGCAATCCAGAGAGTCCGAGCCAACTTGCCCGCACGCCTCTGTACGACCTATCATTAGAACTCAAAGCCCGGATGGTACCCTTTTCCGGATGGGAGATGGCGGTGCAGTACGCAGGCATCAGCAGCGAACACCAAGCAGTACGCCAGCAAGCAGGAATGTTCGACATTTCCCACATGGGAAAATTTGGTTTGAGAGGGAAACAAGTAATAGAAAAATTTCAACCCTTAGTACCCTCAGACTTGAGCCGCTTGCAACCCGGCCAAGCTCAATATACAGTCTTGCTAAATGCCCAAGGCTGCATCTTAGACGACATTATTTTCTACTGCCAAGAACCAGACCCTATCACTAGCGAAGAACGTGCAGTAATTATTGTCAACGCCGCCACTCGCATCGCCGACAAAGCATGGATCACCACTCACTTAGAATTGAGCGAACTCAGTTTTACAGACCTCTCCGAAGATAAAGTTTTAATTGCAATTCAAGGGCCAGAGGCTGTTAACTATCTCCAGCCTTTTGTGGAAGACAACCTGGCACCAATTAAGGCTTTCGGTCACTTAGAAACAAATCTGTTGGGACAGCCAAGTTTTATCGCCAGAACTGGTTACACCGGCGAAGATGGGTTTGAAATCATGGTGGATGCCGAAGTAGGAAAAGAACTTTGGCAAAAATTGGTAGCGGCTGGCGTTGTACCCTGCGGTTTGGGTGCCAGAGATACCTTGCGTTTAGAAGCAGCAATGGCTCTTTACGGTCAAGATATCGACGACAATATCACGCCTTTAGAGGCTGGATTGGGTTGGGTAGTTCACCTCGACACCAAAGGCGATTTTATTGGTCGCGAGGTTTTGGAACAGCAGAAAGCGAGTGGAGTATCAAAGAGGTTGGTAGGGCTAGAAATGCAGGGGCGGCACATTGCGCGCCACGGCTATCCGGTAATATTTGAAGGCGAAACAGTAGGCGAGGTTACTAGCGGTACATTATCGCCTACTTTGAATCGGGCAGTAGGCCTCGCGGTTGTTCCGGCAAAATTAGCGAAAATCGGTCAGCAATTAGAGGTCGAAATTCGCGGGAAAAACTATCCGGCTAGTGTGGTAAAAAAACCATTTTATCGATCGCCAAATCGCCCCAGTTAAATTAAGTAGGTAAACCTTAATTCAAGGGCGTTGCTCATAGCAACGGTTCACAATAAAGTATAAGTGTATGTGTTGTTGTGGAACGGGCTTCTAGCCCGTTGCTCATCTTGGTCAAGAAGACTTATCTACTAGCTTAGCAAATGTTCGCAAAGTTGCAGCATAGCGCTCGCCCGCCACATCTATCAAATCATTATGACCGGCCCCATCAACCCAAAAATTAACTTTCGGCTCGTTGGCGGTGGCAAACAACTGCTCTCCATGCCAAAAATGAACCACCTCATCAGCCTTACCATGAATCACCAAAACAGGCGATCGAACTTTGCCAATCTTATTAATATTTACAAACTTATCAAAGGGTAAAATCGGAATCCGCGTCAACACCCGAAAAGCCGAAACAAAGGAACTTTCAACCACCAAACCGCCGACTTTTTGCCGGGAAGCCAAATCAATTGCCGGCCCACCGCCCACAGAACGGCCGTAAAGAATAATTTGGTTTGCAGGTACTCCCAACTGTTGCGTTAAATAATTGTAAGCAGCATCAATATCACGATAAGTATTATACTCAGAAGGCTTTCCCTGACTCGTGCCGTAACCTTGATAATCATAGCCAAACACAGCAAACCCGCTATCTCGAATCTCTCTGAGTAGCCACCAAATGCCGTCCAAGTCTTCCGCATTTCCGTGACTGTAAAGTATGGTATATTTAGCTTGCGGGTTAGGAAAATGAACAGTAGAAATTTTCACGCCATTAGCTGAGCTAACTTTGATAACTTCCCTGCTCTCACTCTGACTAGATGGGGGAGGTTGAAAAATTAGTCGTTCTGAAAAAAAGAAACCGTAAAAACACAGAAATGCGTAAATAAAAATTATAGATCGCATCAGTCGTTTGACAGAAAATTCTCCAAAAAGCAAGCGTTTAATATTTTTTTTGTTCCACTTAGTCATTACTAAAGGCTCATAGTTGAATAAGATTTAACTAATACTTTTTTATTGTGAGAAAAGACATGGCACTAACATACCCCGATGACCTGAAATACCTAGACACTCACGAATACATACGACTCGAAGGCGAAATTGCCACGATCGGCATTAGTGCTTTTGCAGTTGACCAACTCGGCGATATCGTGTTTCTAGATTTGCCCGAAGTGGGTGCAGGGTTGGAAAAGGGCGAAGCTTTCGGTACAGTCGAGTCAGTGAAAGCGGTTGAAGACTTGAAAGCACCAGTTACCGGTACAGTCGTAGAACGCAATGATGACATTATAGAGTCTCCCGAAAATTTGGCCGAAGACCCCTATGGCGCTGGGTGGCTGCTGAAAGTGCGCGTTGACAACACCAGCGATGCAGACGAGGCTTTCTCGGCCCCGGAGTATCGCAAAATGGTGGAAGGGGAGTAGTTATGAGTTTTGGGTTTTGAGTTGGAATTTGGGGCTAGGGTTCCTTGATTCCTGCACCATCCGCTAGGGGTTGAAACCGACGGGGCTTTTAGCACAAGTCGTCTAAAGATGACTGAAATACTAAGCTGTGGCGCGGGGAGTTGCGATAAGTGCAGCTTAATCTAAAGTTGTCTGAAGACGACTTTAGCTGTGAGACAGGGATTTCAACCCCTGGCGGACTTTGATAGACGCAGAAAATCTTCCTTGTTTTCTTAGCAAAATGTTACAAACAAAGAAGAAAAGTCAATTCAGGAGAATCCGCCTTGGTACTCTACAGCCCTCAACTTGAGCCCAACCAGCAGCAAAACCTTTCATCCATTGATGGTTTTGCGGGCCGGCACATTGGCCCGACACCCAGCGAAATCCAGCAAATGCTGGAGGTTTTGGGCCTTTCGGGCCTCGATGACTTGATTGACAAAACGGTTCCTGCGGCGATTCGCATTTCTGCACCCCTACAACTTCCTGCAGCGCAAAGCGAGTACAGCGCTTTGGCAGAATTGAAAGAAATTGCTGCAAAAAATCAGGTATTTCGATCGTACATCGGCACTGGATATCACGACTGCATAACTCCCCCCGTCATCCAGCGGAATATCCTAGAAAATCCCGGCTGGTATACAGCTTACACTCCCTACCAAGCCGAAATTGCTCAAGGGCGATTGGAAGCTTTGCTGAACTTCCAAACCATGATAATTGACCTCACGGGTTTGGAAATTGCCAACGCTTCTTTGCTGGATGAAGGGACAGCGGCGGCGGAAGCGATGGCGGTGAGTTACGGCGCCAGCAAAAATAAGGCAAAAGCGTTTTTTGTTTCCCAAGATTGCCACCCTCAAACTATTGAAGTTGTGCAAACTCGCGCTAAGCCGCTGGGAATTGAGGTAATTGTCGGCGACCATCACAGCTTTGAGTTCGATCGTACAATCTTCGGCGCTCTCGTGCAATACCCCGCCACAGACGGCGCAATTTACGACTATACCGATTTTATTCGATCGGCACACGAAGTCGGCGCATTAGTCACAGTTGCCGCCGACATTTTGAGCCTTTGCTTGCTCAAACCCCCCGGCGAATTCGGCGCGGATATAGCCGTAGGAAGCACTCAGCGCTTCGGAGTGCCGATGGGATTCGGAGGGCCCCACGCAGCCTATTTCGCCACGCGAGAAGAGTTTAAACGGCAAGTTCCGGGGAGAATCGTCGGCGTTTCTAAAGATGCTAACGGCAAATCTGCTTTGCGTTTGGCTTTGCAAACTCGCGAACAGCACATCCGCCGCGAAAAAGCAACCAGCAATATTTGTACTGCTCAAGTTTTGCTGGCAGTGATGGCTAGTATGTATGCTGTTTATCACGGCCCGTCTGGACTGAATGACATTGCTGAGAAAGTATGGAATTTAACTGCACTTTTGGCATCCGGTTTAAGAAGTTTCGGATACAAAATTTGTTCTCAACATTTCTTCGATACTTTGCGGGTAGAATTGGGAGACAAACCGCTGTCAGAAATTCTAGAAGCTGCTAAAGTTCGGAAAATAAATCTCCGAGTTTTCGATAACTCGACAGTAGGAATTAGTTTGGATGAAACTGTAACCGTTGAAGATGTGCAAGAGTTGTGGAAAATTTTTGCTCAGGATAAGGATTATATCAGGGCTGACGGGCAGAATTCTCTCAACATTGCGCTGGATGCAGAGGCATTGAGTTCATATTTGACATTACCAGATTTTTGCGATCGCACCAGCAGCTATCTCGCCCATCCAGTTTTCAACAGCTATCATTCAGAAACTGAACTTTTGCGCTATTTGCACCGTTTAGAAGCCAAGGATTTATCGCTGAACACATCGATGATCCCATTGGGTTCTTGCACAATGAAATTGAATGCAACAGCAGAGATGATGCCGGTGACTTGGGGGGAATTTGGCAAGATACATCCCTTTGCACCGCGCGATCAAACTCGCGGCTATCAAATGATGTTTGTGCAACTAGAACAGTGGCTGGCTGAAATCACAGGTTTTGCGGGAATTTCTTTGCAGCCAAACGCTGGTTCCCAAGGCGAATACGCGGGTTTGTTAGTTATTCGTCAATACCACGAACACCAAGGCGAATCTCACCGAAATATCTGTTTGATTCCCCAGTCAGCCCACGGTACAAATCCGGCTAGCGCGGTGATGGCGGGGATGAAAGTAGTTCCAGTCGAGTGCGATTCTCAGGGCAATATTGATGTAACTGACTTACATAAAAAAGCCGAAAAACACAAAAATGAACTGGCGGCTTTGATGGTGACATATCCATCAACGCACGGCGTTTTTGAGGAAGAAATTAAAGAGATTTGCGAGATTGTCCACAACTGCGGCGGACAAGTTTATATGGACGGCGCAAATATGAATGCTCAAGTTGGTTTGTGCCGCCCCGGTGATTTTGGTGCTGATGTTTGTCACTTGAATCTGCACAAAACTTTTTGTATTCCTCACGGCGGCGGCGGGCCGGGAATGGGGCCGATTGGGGTAATGTCTCATTTAGTAGAATTTTTGCCCAGTCATTCTATTCTTAACAGTCAACAGTCAACAGCGAACAGTCAACAGTCAACAGTCAACAGTCAACAAACATCAGTTGGTGCTGTTTCCGCAGCGCCTTGGGGAAGTGCTAGCATTTTGCCTATTTCTTGGATCTACATTCGGATGATGGGAGGAGTGGGTTTAACTGAGGCAACAAAAGTAGCAATTCTTAATGCTAATTACATCGCAAAACGCTTAGAATCTTATTATCCGGTTTTGTACAAAGGGAAAGCGGGTTTAGTGGCGCACGAGTGTATTCTAGATTTGCGATCGCTCAAAAAATCTGCGGCTATTGAAGTTGAAGATATTGCTAAACGGTTGATGGATTACGGCTATCACGCGCCGACGGTTTCTTGGCCAGTTGCTGGTACGGTAATGGTGGAACCGACGGAAAGCGAATCGAAGCAGGAATTAGACCGTTTTTGCGATGCGATGATTGCAATTCGAGCTGAAATTGCGGAAATTGAAAAAGGTAATGTTGACGCCCAAAATAACGTCTTGAAAAATGCGCCGCATACCGCAGAATCTCTGATGGTTGATGAGTGGAATCGTCCTTATACTCGCGCGCAAGCGGCTTATCCGGCACCTTGGACTCGCGAACATAAGTTTTGGCCGGCGGTGGGGCGGATAGATAATGCGTTTGGCGATCGCAATTTTGTCTGTTCTTGTTTGCCAATGGAGGCTTACAGTCAAGGTTAAATAAGTCTCTCCGGGTGGGCAATGGGCACCTTACACATATACTCTTGTGGGGTGCTTCTAGCCCGCCCAAACAATAAAATTTAAATGTATATCGGAACCGGGGGCTTAGGCTTTCCGAATGTACATGAATTACGACGGAAAAGGCGGTAAGTATGGCGATACTTGGGTGCGATCGCTTAGCAAAGATCAGGGACTTTTGTCAATCTACGGAGCCGATCGTACCAGTGATGGTACTCTGACGCTGGTAATTATTAATAAAACCAGCCAAAATTTGACCAGCAACTTGAGTTTGAAAGGATTTAACCCAGCCGCAAAAGCTCAAGTTTACAGTTATAGCGATGCGAATTTGGGGGCGATCGTCCGTCAGAGCGATTTAGGTGTCAGTGAGACTGGATTTCAGGCAACTTACCCGGCTAATTCTATGACTTTGGTTGCGATTCCCAAAGCGTAATACAAAATCCCTCTTATTCTTAGTCCGCGTAGGCGGACTTTGTGTGTGTAGTAGCGGTTTCAACCGCCGAGTATCTATTAAGCATCGACCATCCAAGCAATACACTTTTGCATTTGCTCGCGCATTGTTTCTCGCTCAGCATAATACCTGCGGCCGTGTCCCGGCAACACCCATTCAAAGCCATAATTAGCCAAATTCTCCATAGATTTGATTTGTTCCGGCCAAGAATACCAACAGACTTCGCGAAACCCAACTAGCTGCTGCAAACTTTCCGACCAAGCAAGATGATCGCCGCTGAACAAAAACTTGTTATTGTAAAGCAAAACTGTGTGACCTTTCGTGTGACCGGGAACAGGTATAATCAACAAATCATCTGCGATTTGATGCGGTTCACTGCCCGACAATTGAATTTCTACACTGCGAGTACCTGCGTTAATTTCGTCAGCATGAAGGATGCGATCGCACGCAAAATGATCGTGGTATTGTTGATGATCTGCCACATCGTCGCGGTGAGTCAAGTACAGATAGCGAATGCCACCCATTGCTTCTATTTTTTTGACTAGCGGCGGCACAAAACGGGGAGAATCAACCAAAATGTTTCCTTCTGGGCGGACTATTAAATAGCTGGCGGCGGCGTAGGATTTCTCTGAATGGTAGCCGCAGTGGTAAACATTTTCTGCTACGAGGGCGGGCAAATTTTTCTGAACTTCTTTGATGCTTTTGGGTTTTTCAACAGTGCCTATCGAACTTGTGGGACAAGACAAAAGAGCCGCGAGTGCTCGCCTTTCTTCCATCTCGTTAGTTGGCTGGTGGTAAACCGCAGACTGTTCTCCCTCTTGAGTAAATACTTCAGGTGCCATCCACCGACAAGTATCACAGTCAATGCAGGTACTGTCTACATAAAAATTACCGTTAATATTTTCAGTCCGCCTACGATTAATGTTAGCCATTTTTCTACCTCTTAATAACACATATAAGTTATGGTAACTTACTATAACGAGTACCCCCCACATCCCGCCGGGGTTTAAACCCCCGTCTCACAGCACAAGTCGGTTAAAACTTAAATCTTGCACCATTGTCAAGAACGGGCAAGATCCCCGTTCCACAAAAGATAAATTTTCTTGTGGAACAGGCATCTTCCCTGTTCATAAAAGGCTAATTGAGAATGGTGCAACATATGAGTTAAAACTCACCTCTTGCACCATTCTCAAGAACGGGCAAGATGCCCGTTCCACAAGAGATAAATTTTCTTGTGGAACAGGCATCTTGGCTGTTCATAAAAGGATTATTAACAATGGTGCAAGATATAAGTTTCAATCAACAATTCTACCGCTGCTGGTTTGCTGGAAAAGCACCCGCTTTCACGGCCACAGTGACAGGTTGTCCGCCGCGGCTTAATTCAAGCTGCAGATCGCTGCCCACTGTACTTTTTTCTACAATTTGTTGTACGCTGCCCGCATCGCTGACTTCTGTACCGTTGATTTTCTTGATGACATCGGCAAGGCGAACTCCAGCTTGTGCCGCCGGAGAATCTTTCGCAACTCCCAAAACTAACACGCCTTTATCTTCAGTCAGCCTCAATTTGGTGTTGGGATTTTGATTAAATTCTCTCTTGATTTCGGGAGTAATGCTCAACATCCGAACGCCGAGATAAGGATGTTCGGCTTTTCCTGCTGTTACTAATTGGTCGGCAATTTGTTGTGCTCGATCGATCGGAATAGCAAAACCCAATCCTTGAGCGCCTTGAATAATCGCCGTATTCATGCCGATAACTTGACCGCGCTGGTTCAGCAGCGGGCCGCCGGAATTGCCGGGATTGATCGCAGCGTCGGTTTGAATAAAGCTGACGCGCTTGTCAGGAACACCGACATCGGCGCTAGAACGGCCTGTAGCGCTAATAATGCCCACAGTCACAGTATTGTCCAAACCGAGGGGATTGCCGATCGCGATCGCCCATTCTCCCGGCTCTAATTCTTCAGATTTGCCCAAACTCACCACAGGCAAATTAGTAGCTTCAATTTTAACAACAGCCACATCAGTAACTGTATCTACGCCTAAAACTTTGCCGACAAATTCGCGGCCATCCTTCAGTTTTACCGTCACCGTATCCGCGCGGTCAACGACGTGAGCGTTAGTCAAAATGCGACCGTCAGAACCAAAAATAAAACCCGAACCAGAACCCCGTTCTACTCGATTTCCCGGTTGAATGGGAGATTCCGAACCGAAGAAGCGCCGGAATTGCTCGGGTATCTCATCTGGAACTTGGTTCGTCACCGTGCGAGAAGAATTGATCCGCACCACCGCCGGGCCGACTTCCTGCACAACTTTAGTGACAAAATTAGAGTCTTGAGAGGGCAGTATATTCGCGGGCAATGCTGAGATTGGCGCTGTAGTTGAAGGTTCAGCTTGAATGGCGTTAGAACTTCCAGGAACTTGAGAAGTTATGGCGTTGCACCCAACAGTTGCGGTGGAACCGAGCAAAATGAGGGATAAAAAAGCAAGTTTTTTCGGCAAATAAAAACGGCGAGAACGCACAGTTGTAGCCGGCATATTTTTGGTTGACATAGTATTGATTTGGTGATAGTTAGAGCGAGAGTTATAATTATGGTTTTGCATTTTTAGCACCTACTGTAATTAAATTAGAACTAAAGGTTCTTTAATTTTAATTCAAGCATTGATGAGCTCTGCTTGACTGGTGGGGTTTACCCTACAAGCTGGGGTAGAAACCAGACAGTCGCTGGCAAATTGTTTGTGAAATCGAGCTTTTGAGTGCGATCGAACTGGGTCGGCACTGGCGAATTGCTGTCTGAGCGCGATAATACAAACTACGCTAGCCAGGTCGCATATTCCGCATTTCCGGCAAACTTTTCACAGGATTGATATCCGAAGTCAACAACAATCCTGCACTCAAAAAAGCCAGGTTTCTACGCAAAATATTCGTTGTGAGCGATCGACGTTAACCTACAAACGGGGTTTTTGATCCCGCCTGCATCCAGGAAGGATAGCAGCTAAAGCACCGGAAAGCCTCACCCTAAAGCAGGAAGTAAAAAACCTCTAAAGCCTCAAGCTAAAGTACCAACTAAACCCTAGTCAAAATAGCCTGCAAAAACTCTCTTCTAATCTAAAATTTGAACCTATGGAGGAATTTTACTGCTCCATAGGTTCAATGGAACTAACCGAATCGACTTCCCTCGACTTGTTCCTCGAAATTTCCAAAACATCAACAGTATTCTTAATAAAACCAGCCATCGGCACAGCAACTAACAAACCTGCTACTCCTGCCACCTTAACCCCCACCAGCAGCGCCACTAAAATCCACACAGGATTGAGACCGATAAAACCGCCTAATAACCGAGGAGCAACCCCGCTTTCAATTATTTGCTCAATTACTGTAGCCACAGCTAAAACTGTGACGCCGAGCCAAAAGTTGTTTAATGTGATCAGCAAACTGACAATGCAAATACTGAAAGGTGCCCCGAAGGGAATCATAGTCATTACACCCACGCCCAAACCGAACAGAAGTCCGAAGGGAACTCGCAAAATTAAAAAAGTAACAGTGATAGACAGTCCCATCAAACCAGCCAAAGTTGCTTGGCCGACGAAGTAGTTGTGGAAGCTTCGCGCCAGCAACTCTCGCAATTGAAGGCTCAGCTTGGAGGGAAACCATTTAAATAAGCCTTCCCACACGCGATCGCCGTGCAAGAGCAAGTAGAATGTCACGACTATTGTGAGCAGGAAATTCAAAAGACTGTCTGCCGCACCCAAGCCAAATTTGAGAATTTCGCCAGTGAGAGACTGCAACTGAGCTGAAAGCCGATCGCTCAATTTGGTAGTCAAACCGCTAACATCAATGCGGAGATTGCGATTTTCCGCCCACTTGTTGAACGCTTCAATCTGTTCTGTGCCAGAAACTATCCAAGTCGGCAGTCGGGTGGCAAGTTCAGTAATTTGGTTTAGCAGAATGGGGGCTAGAGTCAGACCTAAAACCACCAATAGCAGTAAAGTCAAAAACAATACCGACAAAACTGCTCGATCGCGCTTCAAGCCGTATCTGTGCAGAAAGCGCACTGGATAATCTAGCAAAAAAGACAGCACTGTAGCCACTACCAAAACTGTAATCAGGGCGCGGAAATATTCAAAGACTAGGAGGGCTAACCAGCAGTTGAGTACCGCTAGGGGAAATACCAGTCCGTAAGTCCACCACTGCGGCAGTTGAGTGAAACGTCTCATCTAAGTTAACCGAGTTAAATTTTGAGATGCAAGATGTGAGATTGACGCTGCTATTCGCCGTTCTCGCTTAAACATTTTATGGTGCATTTAATTTATACCCCACTGCTGAAGATTCCCAGTCGATCGACCAGCAGCGAAAATTTGGTTGCTGGCAGGCACTGCCTGCCACAACCATGTTATATCGTTTCCGCTGGTATGGATATATCACCCGCGAAAAAAATATTTGTTGCTGTTGGCAAGGCAGCAGTTTGCAGCGCACGATTCAACCTTTTTCCCCGTGCCTTTCGAGAGCTAATTGAATTAAACGGTCTACTAATTCCGGGAAAGAAATGCCGTCCGCTGCCCACATTTGCGGATACATACTGGTAGCTGTAAAGCCGGGAAAAGTGTTGATTTCGTTAATCAAAACTTCTCCGGTGGATTCAATGTAGAAAAAGTCTACTCGCGCTAAACCTGCCGCGTCTATAGCCAAAAATGCTTGCACTGCCATTTCTTGGATTTTGGAGACGATCGCACCGCTGACTTTTGCCGGGATTGAGCAGTCGGCTTGTCCCTGGGTGTATTTAGTTTCGTAGTCGTAGAAATCGCTTTGGAAAGTAATTTCTCCCACCGTTGAAGCTTGGGGGTTGTCGTTGCCCAAAACTGCACATTCTAATTCTCTAGCAACCACACCCGCTTCGACAATTATCCGCCTGTCGTAGCTGGCGGCGCTGTCGAGAGCTGCTTCTAATTCAGCGCGCGATCGAGCTTTAGAAATTCCCACAGACGATCCCAAATTAGCGGGTTTTACAAAGCAAGGATAGCCCAAATCAGCTTCAATTTTGTCGCACAGTTTGGGGAAAACGCAAGGATTAGACCAGATTTCTGAACGGTTGACAGCGATGTACTTTACCTGCGGCAAACCAGCCTGAGCAAAAGCCATTTTCATGGCAATTTTATCCATTCCCAGCGCCGAACCTAAAACCCCGGAACCGACAAAAGGAACTTGCATTAATTTCAGCAATCCTTGCACCGTACCATCTTCGCCGTTTGGCCCGTGCAAAACAGGGAACCAAACATCTACGGCATTAAAATTAGGAAACTGTCCAGCGGGAGAGTCGTTTTTTCCTGGTTCTTGCTCTATTTCCAGAGGTTTTCCGCTGGCTAAGACTTGTTGAGGTAATGTTCCCGACAGCCAACGGCCGTTTTTTTGGATGTAAAAGGGCAGAACTTCGTATTTAGAGGCATTTTCGTCAGCAGCGAGGGCACGGGCGATCGCCCGCGCTGAACTAATTGAGACTTCGTGTTCGCCCGATCGCCCCCCGAACAATAGCCCGATCCGCATCGTTGTCATTTTTCACCACTCCTAGGACTTTTCGACAAATATACACGCAGTTAGCGCAGCTAACGCAGAGACGAACCGCTTTAAGACTATTTATCTCCTCTGTTCCACTCTTCCTCTCTCTCCTCTGCGCTCTCTGCGGTTAAAATCCCCCTCCCGCCTGTGAAAAGCCTCAATTACCCCCCCGGCCATTTTCAGTTAAACCGTCCCCAGAATCCACAGCAAACAGCCACATTTAATCGAAAATTGCATCATTTCCCTCCGCATTCGATTCCGGTTTCTTGCCCTGGCTTGAAACAGTTTATTTCCTTCCTCGTCTTTTCGCGCACTTAGATATTCCCGGAGTTCAATACTCCAGTCATGCTTATTTTTAAGAAGAGTTGTTGGCAGCAAAATGCGAATTACTTTCAGCATAATTTGCTGCTGATGTTAAATTACTTCTTCCCACAAATCTAGTTGCGATTTAACACCCTACACTTTATGTTTTGAGTATTGAGTTGGCAAACATTATTTTTGGTTCAACCCAAAACTCAAAACTCCAAACTATTCCACCATTTCTCCCGTCAAACTAAAAGCGCGAATATCTGTAATTTTAACGCGCACAATTTTACCCGCCAATTCAGCAATATCGCCCTTAAAAAATGTGAGACGATTGCCGCGAGTGCGTCCCATCACCTGAGTTGAATCTTTGAGATTTTGGACTTCCACCAAAACCTCTTCAGTGCGTCCGAAATAGCGCTGCGATCGTTCCATCGCCGTTGTTGTGACTACATGATTGATTCGTTGCAGGCGATCGGCTTTCACCTCCTCACTCAACTGATTTTCCCACAAAGCCGCCGGCGTTCCCGGGCGCGGCGAATAAGCAGCAGTATTCACCAAATCGAAACCAACATCTTCGATTAACTTCAAAGTCTTCTCAAACTGGGCTTCCGTCTCCCCAGGAAAACCCACAATCGCATCTGCAGTAATCGAAGCATCCGGCATATAATGGCGAATTGTATCAATAATCCGGCGGTATTTCTCCTGAGTATAACCCCGCGACATCGCCTTCAAAATATCATTATCCCCGGACTGAAAAGGAATGTGAAAATGTTCGCAAACCTGCGGTAATTCCGCACAAGCCTTAATCAATCTTTCTGTAAAATAGCGCGGGTGGCTAGTAGCAAATCTGAGGCGCTCGACACCAGGCACATCCTGCACAAAATAAAGCAAATCCGTCAAAGTATGCTGGTTGCTGCCGTCCGCTTTTGTCCCCGGCAAATCGCGTCCGTAAGCATCAATATTTTGCCCCAACAACGTTACTTCCTTGTAACCTTGACGGCCCAAATCCTCCATTTCCGCCCGAATCGCCTCCGGCATCCGCGACTGTTCAACCCCGCGAACATTCGGCACAACACAATAAGTGCAGCGTTCATTGCAGCCGTAAATTACATTCACCCAAGCAGTCACCTTGCTGTCGCGGCGCGGCTTAGTAATATCCTCCATAATCTCAACCGCTTCAGTCGCCACAACTTGATTGCCCTCAAAAACTTGTTCCAGCAAATCTTCAAGTCGGTTAGCGTGTTGCGGCCCCATTACTAAGTCTAATTCCGGTACTCTCCGCAGCAGCGCTTCACCTTCCTGCTGCGCCACGCATCCAGCTACAATTAAAGTTAAACCCGGTTCTTGGCGTTTGCGATGAGCTTGCCTTCCGAGGTTAGAATAAACTCTTTGTTCGGCATTGTCGCGAATTGTGCAAGTATTGTAGAGAATCAAGCTAGCTTCGTTCGGGTCTTCCGAGAACTCAAAGCCCATATTTTCCAGAATGCCGGCCATCCGTTCCGAGTCGGCTTTATTCATCTGGCATCCGAAAGTAGTGATGTGATAGCGGCGGGGTTTAACGGTCATGGCGAATTGCAGGCAATAAAAAATATAGGTTTTCAACCTTAACCAACTATTATATAACAAGTCTAAACCCTTTGTGAACTTTTATTTTTCTCCGTCTTTTCTCTTTCTCAGCACCCTCTGCTGTTTATTAGACTTATTGCATAAATCTTTAATGGATAGGGGAAACAGCAGATAAACGCAAATGCCCTTGAAGATAGTTTGCGAAGCCATACAATCTTGTCTCTTAAAAAAACTACTTTCACAAATCTGTAGGATGTGTGAGGCGCGGCTAGTAACTTGCGCCACCGACAATCAATCTTAAACCGCGCGTCAGGCACAAAAATGTAGTTGGGGCCGTGGGTGAGTGTTAAAAATCTCACAACAGTTTGAATTCAAAAATTCCTCGCCCTCACGCACCACAGCGAAAGTCGTGATGCTAAGGTTTATTTGGGCGTATTTATCTATTTATTTTGTCTGTAAAAACTGTAAAATTGTTTTGGCAATACCTTGTGCAGCCAAATAAGGAACCCCATTGCCAACAGTTTTAAACATATTAGTCAACGTCATCTTTGCCGGCAGTGCAAAATCTTTTGGCAGTGACTGAATAGCCAGTGTTTCTGCAACAGAAAGCCGACGAAGTTTGTAAGGGTGCAAGTGAACTTCGTTATTGCCGTAACAAGCTGTTGGCGAATAACGCCATCGGTGCAATCGCTTGAAAGATTTTTTTGAATCATCTCCTTCATCAACGGAAGCAAACCGCTTAAGGCCTGCTTTGGGTTGGAAATAGTGTTTGGCATTGGGATGGTTGAGAACGTCATTTTTTTGGAACCAAAATTCTACCGTTAAATCTTGGGGAATGCCATCAGGACAAGGCACGAAACCATCATCTGCAAAGGCTGTTCTATCAGGCCAAGGATGAGAAAAAATTTCTGATGTGGGATATAATACCTGACTTTGCCAAGGAAATAAACTTTCGCCTAACATTTGGCTTTTTTCCTCTAGGGAAATGCCCAGATTTTTGACAAGGTTTTTTCTAAATCCAATCAAAATAATTCTCTCCCTATCTTGCGGGACACCGTATTCTATCGCATTAATTAAACGTTCCGCAAAAACGTATCCCGAATCCGCCAACTGGTTTTTGAGTGCGTCATAAAAAATTTTATGTTGTTTGGTTCTCCACAAACCTTTGACGTTTTCAAACAAAAAGAAATCTGGCTGCTGCTGACAAATCAATTCAATGTAGGAAGCTGAAAGTTTGCCTTTATCTCCTTCCCCACCTCGGTTTTTGCCACCAATAGAAAAGTCAGGACAAGGCGGCCCCGCGATAAACCCCACTATATCGTGATGCTTGCGCGCATCCTGCATCAGTTCCCGCAGGCGAGAAGCTGGTTCTCCCCCTACAAGTCGAGTTACATCTGCTTCCTCTCCTTCGCAATATCCGTATTCTGGTAGCGGCAAATTCAGGCACTGCCGAGAATAGCGGTATGCTTGCATGAAAGGTGGGAAAATTTCATTGACATACGCTACATTAAAGCCGATCGACTCAAAACCCAGATCGAGCAAGCCAGAACCTGAAAAAAATGAGAAAATACAAGGAGGACGGTGCATTGAAGGATCGCAGCAATTTTGAGTTGAGCTTACTATAAATTATGTTGGGTGCCCCGGGCTCGGTACACCCGACTAGAAATTATATTGGGAATTGGGAATTGGTAGAATAGCCGGGGCGGGTTTATTAGATTATTGGTTTGAGGCGATTATTGTGGGTAAAAACCGCCCCTACAGGTATTATTACCACCATTGCCCGCCTCGGAAACGCCAGTGGGGAAACAAAATCCGCATCAGTGTTTGGGATGCCAGATAAATAGCCAGCCACACTAAACTATAATGCAAAGCAAAAGCTCCCAAGTCAAAATCTTGTGCAGGTATCCCCGGCAAACCGATAATTTTGATTAAAAATAGCACAAAAAGTGCTTCCCAAATTCCAGCGAGTAATTGAAACGCGCCGGGCCAATCTCGATCCCAGCGGAACTGCTGGATGTATATATATAAAGCATCCCAGCCGATGCCAAAAATCGCTACATACCCTAAAATCCAGAAAAAGATTGAGCCTGATTGGGAGGTAATTAAACCCAGAAAAAATGGCAGCGTTACTAAAACGCCTACGGTGGCAAATAACAGTAACCGAGTTTGCCAACGGCCGAATAAGGTGGGAGTCATGCGATTTTAGATTTTAGATTGAATGGGAAGGATGTTCGATTTTAGATTTTAGATTTTAGATTTTAGATTGAATGGAAACCTCGTTTAAATCAGTTAAATATGACATTTTTTTTTACCATTTTCAATAACAGGCAAGATGCCTGTTCCACAAATAGTGAGTTTTATTGTGAGGTAGGCATCCGGCCCGCCCGTAAAAAAACTATTGAAATAGTGCAATATCTCAGTTAAATCTATTAAATCTGAGATGTTGCACCATTCTCGCTTAACAGGCAAGATGCCTGTTCCACAATAAAATTCATCTCTTGTGGAACAGGCCGGAAAGCCTGTTCCTAAACAAGTAATTGACAATAGTGCAATATCTCAGTTAAATCCATTAAATCCTGTACATTGCTTGTTGCCGAACTTCGTCCTTCAAGTTAGTCGGGAGATTTATTTAAAATCCACTTCAACCACTGCACGAACGATCGCCAAACGCTCAATTTCCGCACACCAGCAACTCGGTTGGCGGCCAGACTTTCAACCGAACGCAAGGCGGCGTATTGCAAGCCCAAAAAACTGTCTACCGGCGCGTAAGGCCCTCCCAAAGTAATCGCGCCTGCTGCGTATACCCGGCCTTCTGTGTTGCTAGCAGAAGAATTCCGCAATTCGGGTACTTCAAAATCGTTGTTAACACTCAGCCGGCCCAAACCGTTGAGGGGAAGATTGTATTGAACTACCAAATCGTTTAACAGGGGACTGGTTTTTACCTTAGCGTCCAAACCCGTAGCATCAATAATAAAATCAGCTTCTAACTTAATTTGCCCCTTGAGTTCCTTCTCCTGAATGTACGTCACCGTGCGGTTTTGACTGTCGCGCTCGACTCGCTCGACTTCACCGAAGGTAATTTGATACCATCCTTGACTTAAACCTTCTTTGACAATCCGCCGCCAGTCGCTGCGCTGGGCTGTAGTAGTTCCACCCCAGTCTGTGAGCAACTGCGGCCGCAATTCCGGGGCGGCTTGTTCCAAAAGTACGCGGAGTTCCCCGCCCCAGCAAGCTTTTGGCCAGTTGAAAGGTTGAAATTCGTAGTGATTTTCGACTCTTCGCTGAGCGAGTTTAAATTTGTTACCTTGAGGTTTGGGTGATCGCATCAAATGCAATACTTGAATGTTGCGGTTCCGCTGTCGCGCTTCGTAAATTCGCTGCACCACCCGCGAAGCCACAATTCCCCGGCCTCTAATTAACACGCTGCCGCCGCTGGCCTCCAATTTTTCGTAAACGCCGTCGTGGCTTTCATAAGCGTTGACAACCGACTCAAAATCCTGGGTTTTTTCGCGATAAGCTTGCAAGTCGGGCAGAAATTGAATGGCGGGATAGCCGGTGGCTAAGTGTACGTATTTGGCGATTAAAAAAGCGTGGTCGCGCTGATCAGCATTCGATCGAGAATAAGCGATCGCGTACCTGCCGTCATCTGTTTTGCGAATTCCCCGCACTCTACCGTAGCGAAACATCTGATTCCACCCAATTCGATCGACTTCCCTGTCAATAGAATCAAACACATTCCCCGCGCGAGGCGTATAAGTTTCGGCAAAAGTCGGTTCAGCAAACACCTGCCACATCAACTTCAACGACATCCCCAAACGCCCTTTCCGCAATTCCTGCCAAGCTTCCCGCAAAGCATAGGGAGGCCACCCCCAAATGTTGTCTGGACATGAGTCAGAATTCGATCTTAGGCGTTCCCGCAGGGGAATTTGAGAATTCAGGCACAAACGCAGATAGCGGGCGTAAGGCTGCTTTTCCATGCCCAAAACCGCAATTCGATCGATTTTCACGCCGCAAATTCTCAGCAAATCCACCCAAATAAAGCTGCCCAAACCACCGCCAACAGCAGCCCAATCAACTTCTGCCACAGGGAGTCCCCTAGATTCGACCGATCGCATTGACACTTGAGAAGCTTGCAAAAATGCGATCGGCGGAAATTCTCCCCTACTACCTGTTTGAGGAAGCTGCTGCACGATTTGTGGCTTCAATGCGGGGTCTGGCCCATTGGTTTGCGGGTTAAAGAAAATGTGAAAATTGACCGACGGCGTTTCAGGGGAATTCACAGCAAAAGAAATGCCGATCGCGTAGGGCCCAACTTGCAGCATATCCCCGTTTGCCAGCACGCAGCGGGTTTGGCGAATGCCGTTAACAAAAGTACCGTTGCGGCTGCCCGTGTCAGTAAGTAGAATACTGTTGCCTTCGGTGCCAATCACTGCGTGAAAGCGAGAAACTTGACTGCTGCTGAGGGCAATTCGAGAAACTCGTTCCCCGTTGATTGTAGGGGGCATAGCTTCAAAAATTCGTCCCAAAGCGATGGGTAAGTCGAGTATCGGGGCTCGACAATCCCCCGTAGCTGTATCTGTCCAAGTCAGTCGCAGGCGCAAGGGTTGAGAATTCATGATTTTTTAAACATCAGCCGTCGGCTTTGAGCTTTCTGCAAAAAAGATTTTTGAAGTTGAGAGTGTTTAGCGGATAGCCCGATTTTCCCTTTTTCAAACTCTCACGGAGAGATCATCACACTCGCCGCCGCCGCCAAAGAAGTACCGCACCACGGACACCCCGCATTCAACTGCGCGTAAGGCGAAATTCGGCTGCATTTGGGACACTGCAAACCGTATTTTGAAGGCCCCGTCGGCTGAAAGTTACCAGGTGCGGGAGGCCCAGACAGCAAAACTGTCTGCGGCGCGGCTACCTGCACCTCCGTCACATTCACCACCTCGATTTGCACTTGCCCTAAATGGATGTGGCTTCCCGAGTTCAATTTTGCTTCGCCTCGGACGAGAATTTGTCCGTCTACCAGCGGCGGATTGCTTTCCCGCAAATTCCGCACTGCATACTCCTGCAATTCCTGATTAAAAAATATTTCAACGTGCAGCCCCGATACGCTGGGATGCGAAAATACTATATCGCACTTCGCCGGATCGCGCCCTAGTCTCACGGTTCCCGGACTTTTGCTCGGCTGTCCGTTTTCAATTGTCTGAGTTTGACGCACCCCAGCTTCTGTCCATGCTAAAGTTAGCTGGTTTGTCATGATTTTATAGTTAACTCAAAAATATAAAAAAATATTAGCTGATTTATTTTGAGGACGGACTTCCTCACCAAAAAACTTAATTAGAATTATTGACGCCGACTCGATCGAAGTTCTGAAAATATTATCTGCAGCTAAACAAAAAAGCCCTGAGTTCGGGGCTTTTAGTGTTCGTATTGGCTTTTTTTGAGAGACTGAATCGCGCTTGCCAGCTTTTCTTTCCCGCAAAATTATGGACCCCTGTGCAGCTTTGTTAAAAAATTGCCGTTAAAGATTTGCCAGCGATTGCTAAAAACTAATTGCTGTGGGGTTTTCAAATTTGCAAAGCTGTGGGGCGCTAGTTACAAATTTTGGAGGTTGGGCGATCGAACTACCTTGGTAACTTCGATCGCCCCACCTCCTCAAACGTTCACTGTCCTAGTGCTATCTCTCACGCTGCAACTGTGCAATCTTTCATTACAGGGCCAGCCTTGAGAGACTTAAGCTTCGCTCTTGCGGCTTTTCCGACCGCCTTCGCGACCAATTTGAGCCATGTGTTCGCGATTTCTGCTGACAGCTTCCCCACCTTTTTGACCAGCTTGTCTGGCTTCTTCAGGGGTGAATTCGTGTGCAGTTCCTTTCTCGTGTGCAGCTTTTCCGCCCTTGCTAGCAATTGCGCGCTGTTTTTCTGCATCCATAGAAGCGAATCCGCGTTTGCTTTTCTCAGCCATGACTGTCTCCTTGTTTGTTTCTGATTTTTTAGCTCGATCGCGCCTTCGCCTCCCACTGTCGTGGTTACTCCCAGTCAGTGGTGAGATATCCGACGGTAAATTATGAAACCTCATCAGACGAATCTAAGCTTTTGGTTGAACTCGCAGGATGACTCTTTCATAATTTACAAATGTGAACTAAAAATAGTTCACGCCCGGGCACTATAGTTAGAGCCGCCAATGTTTTAAGCTGGTTACTGTCTTTCAATCATTCTATAAACCTCCCCAACTTTTATACCTCTTTCTCAGGTATAGTCATTCTTTAGTTCGCTGGAAGGATGGAAGCGAAAGCTGATTGGCAGTAGACTCAGAGGATTTTTTGAATCGGGCGGCGCCACCTCAAAAATTAAAAGTCCAAAGACGGATGCTTTTTTGGTCTTTTTACTTTTTTTTTGATGCCTTCGGCCCTTGCCACTTATCCCGATGTTAGTTGGTCTGCCGATCGAGTTGTTTCTGGTAAGCGATATTTTGGGGCGCAGCGCAGGACGTACTCGATCGCACTTATCAAGTTTACCTTATGACCTATCGAAACATAAATCGGCTTTACCCCTGTTTGCGTCCTCAGCGCTGCTCCTACTGTTGATCCCTCCAGCACCAAGGGTTCCCAACTGCCCCGGTCGAGTCCGACTTCTGAATGTTCTCCAATAAATCGATTTTTGGCAACTCCGATCGTGGCAATCCCTGTCAAAACCCCCAAATGGCACGCAAGACCGAATCTGCGGGGGTGGGCTAGTCCTTGACCGTCGCACAATATCAAGTCTGGTCTCAAACTGATATTTTCCAAAGCTTCGAGAACTGCCGGCACTTCTCGAAAAGACAGGAAACCCGGAATATAAGGAAAAGTTGTAGGACTGCGAACCACAGCTTGCTGCTGCAACTGTAAGTCGGGAAAGCTCAGAACTGTTACAGCGGCCCGCGATACATCGTTTGCACTGTCGTAGCCGACATCTACACCGGCGACGTAGCGAACTGTCTCCAGTTGATTGGCGGTAATTACCTCTGACCGAAGCTGTTCTTGAATGGCGATCGCCTCTTCAACTGTCTGCGGCCAAGGGTGTCGCTGCAACATTTTGATTTTTCTTTAACCGTTCTCATCTAAGCTTAACTTATTTTCGGGCATTTTTAAACTCAGATTTTTATCGTTTGTAGCTATAAATTCCTAGCTTGCCCAAGGAGTCTTTTTTTCTACTCAGGTGGGTTGAGCAAGGCGGGCCGATGCCAATTCTACAAATAGAGTCTGTAGGTCGGAGAGTGAAATTCTATCTTTCGCTTGTGCTTGAACCAACCCCCAAAGGTTTTAGCGGCAAGCACCTCCAATCTTCTACTCAAAATTTATAAAAAATACCTATTCGAGCCTGATTTTCTAGCTTTCTAGAAAGCTTGCTCTTTCCGATCGCCCTTTTATCGCTTGTCGCAGAGCGATCGAGCTATCTATTTACTTCTGCTTTATCTAAAAAAATCCTCTTTGTCAAGATGATTGAAACATTTATTCATCAATAATCTCAGCCAGCTATAGCAATCCTAAATCATTTGTGTATTTCTTACTCCCTTCCCTTACCAAGGGGAGGGTTGGGGTGGGGTAAAAATTTACGACTCCTGCAAGGATTGCTATACAAGTGCCATTGTTCATCGCCGCTCATCGAGCTAAGAGGTTCCCAGACCCTCGCAAATCTATGACTTTTATGAAAAAAAATCAATGAATTTATGAGTTGTTGCACCCTTAACATGAAGTTATAATCTTAGATAAGATCAATATAAAACTAACATCAAGTAACACAACATAGGTGAATCAACATATGAAAACCATGCAAAGTGTTCAGTACAACCTAGCTCTCTACATCGTCGGTGGCATCGTCTTCATCATCGCCGCCTTAATTTTAAGACCTTTTGCCCTCGTCGGCGCAGGGGAACGCGGCGTCATGATGCGCTTCGGCAAAGTTCAAGACGCGATCTTAGATGAAGGCATCCACCCAATTTTACCGATCGTCACCTCTGTAAAAACTATCAGCGTGCGGGTACAAAAAACAGATTTGAAAGCAGATGCAGCATCCAAAGATTTGCAAAGCATTACTACAGATTTGGCAGTCAACTGGAATGTTGACCCTGCCAAAGTAAATCAAGTTTTCCAACAAGTGGGAGACGAAGAACAAATTGTTACCAGCATTCTGAGTCCGGCAATTTCTGAAGTTCTCAAAGCAGCAACTTCTAAAAAAACCGCAGAAGAAATTATTACTAAGCGCACGGAACTAAAAAACGAAATAGACAACAGCCTCAAAAAGCGCTTGGAACCTTACGGGGTCATTGTCAGAGATGTTTCGTTAATAAATTTTGGCTTTTCTCCAGAATTTAGCAAAGCCATCGAAGCCAAACAAATAGCAGAACAAGAAGCTAAACAGGCAGAATTTACAGTTAAAAAAGCAACCCAAGACGCTCAAGCCCAAATAAACCGCGCTAAAGGTCAGGCAGAAGCTCAACGCTTGCAGCGACAAACTTTAACAGCCGAAATTTTGCAGCAGCAAGCAATTGAAAAATGGAACGGTCAGTTTCCGACAGTAATGGGAGGAGGCGGAACTTTGCCATTAATTAATATTGCGCCGCCGAGTTCTCAAGCTGCAACTCCTGCTAAATAAGCTGCTGCAGATCGTGATTGCCAGGGCGTGGGGAGAGAGTCCGAGGGGGAGAGAGTCTGAGGGGGAGAAGAATTCAGGGTTTTGCACTGCGGAAGTGAAGACGTGCTTTTTTAAATGCCCAACAGCAAGGGTAGAAAATACAACTAACCACAAAGGTGAAATCCCGCTTACTTAAATGCGGAGATACAATTTACGTTGCGCGAGTCGTGAAAAACGTTAGAGTAAGAAACAATTCGGAAATTGTAAAGGTTTGCTTGAAAGTTCGGCTGATGGGAGATCGGGAGAACCAGTCAATTTCTAATTTAGGTGGAGTGGGGGGTGTAGGCGATCGCCATACTGCGTCAGAAGCCCTGTGGCTGCGCGATCGAGCTTTGGCTGCTACTAGCAGCGGCATTGTGATTGCTGACGCCAAGGCACCCGACTGTCCGATAATTTATTGCAATCCGGCCTTTGAACGGATGACGGGTTACTGCGCCCGTGAAATCTTGGGGCGTAATTGCCGATTTTTGCAAGGCCCGGATACCGATCGAACTACTGTAGCTAAGATCCGCGACGCCTTGCGCCAAGGTCTAGAAATCCAGACACCAATCAAAAATTACCGCAAAGACGGCACTCCATTTTGGGCCAAATTATCGCTATCTCCCGTGCGAGACGATAACGCTAATTTGACTCACTTCGTAGGAGTTCAATCTGACTTGTCGGAACCACTCTGTGAAGTGCAGCAAGCATTGCAGCAAGCTAACGACCAACTGCAAACGATTTTGGAAGCAGTTCCGGGAACAGTATCTTGGATTAGCTCGGATTTGCGATATTTGGGGGTTAACCAGCACTTAGCCAAACTGCATGGTTTGCGGCCGTCGGCTTTTGTCGGTCAAGATATTGGTTTTCTGGGCGCTAGCTCGGATTTTAACTCTTTTGTGGTGGAGTTTTTTGCCGGCGACGCTACGGAAGCGGTTAAAGAACTCAACGTTAAGGTACAAACCGACGGGGGAGAGTCGGAGGGGTACTATTTGATTGTGGCTCAAAAGTACGATCGGGGCAAAGCAGCTTGTCTGGTAGGGATTGACATTACCGAGCGCAAGCGGGCAGAAGAAGCTCTGGTGCTGACTCGCAAGGCGGTGGAAAGTTCGAGTGACGCGATCGGCATCAGCGATGCGAACGGCACTCACATTTATCAAAATCAAGCGTTTTCTCAGCTATTTGAATGGGACACGGCAGAGGAATGTAAACTAGCCGGAGGTATATCGGCAGTTTTTGCTGACCCCGCAGTCGCCCGGGAGGTACTCGACACGATCGCCCAGGGTTATTCTTGGTTTGGTGAAATTACCAAGCGCACTAAAAGCGGTAAAACTTTGCAAGTGTTGCTGCGGGCCGATGCTATTAAAGACCGCACGGGGAAAATTGTCGGTCTGATTTACATGAATACCGATATTACCGACCAAAAGCGCACCGAACAAGAGCTGCGGCAAAGCGAGAAGCGCTTTCGATCGTTGATTGAAAATGCTAGAGACATTATTGTGATTCTCGACGAGAAAGGCTTTTGCCGCTATGTATCTCCTTCCCTAGAGCGGATTTTGGGCTACCCGACGGCGGAAGTCCTGGGCCGGTCTATATTTGACTTGATTCACCCTGACGAATTGCTGATAGTGGATCAAGTGTTCAAAGGTGTCATGCAAATGCCGAGAGTTAGCCAGGGAATGGCGGAATACCGAGTGCAGCACAAGGATGGTTCCTGGTGCGTGTTGGAAGCGGTGGCGACGAATTTGCTCAACGAACCTTCGGTGCGGGGAATTGTGGTCAACTGTCACGACGTGACTGAGCGCAAGATGGCTGAAGAACAATTGTTGCACGATGCTTTGCACGATGCGCTGACAGAGTTGCCGAACCGTGCTTTGTTGACTGACAGGTTGGGGCAAGCTTTTGCCCGCGCCCAACGGCATCCGAGCTATCAGTTTGCGGTGCTGTTTCTCGATTTGGACAGGTTTAAGGTGATTAATGACAGTCAGGGACACCGCACGGGCGATCGCCTGTTGGTGGCTGTGGCTCGCCGTCTCTTGACTTGTTTGCGGCCGGGGGATACGGTGGCTCGTCTGGGAGGAGATGAGTTTGTGATTTTGCTGGATGAAATTCACGGTGTTGATGAGGCGATCGCCCAAGCAAAGGAAATTCTCAAAACGATCGAACGACCGCTTTATTTGGAAGGTAATAAAGTTTTAATTACTGCTAGCATCGGCATTGCTTTGAGTACCGACAAATATCAGTGGCCGGGAGATATTTTGCGCGATGCTGATATTGCGATGTACCGCGCCAAGGCTCTCGGTAAAGCTCGCTACGAAGTTTTTACCAGTGCGATGCACACTCGGGCTGTGGCTTTGATGCACTTGGAACACGATTTGCGGGAGTCGGTTGAAGAACTAAATTTCAAATATCCCATAGTGGATTTCGCCTGTGGGGCGGCCGAAAACTCGCCGATGAGTGAAATCGATCGGAGATTGGAGCGTCCTAAGTCGCAATTGACTACTTTAAAATTGGAATGTCCTTTTACTGTTTATTATCAGCCGATCGTTTGTTTAAAAAGCGGATCGGTTATCGGATTTGAGGCGCTGGTGCGCTGGCTGCACCCGGAAAGGGGTTTAGTTTCCCCGATGGAATTTATTGCGATGGCGGAGGAAACAGGGTTAATTACGCCTTTGGGTTTGTGGGTTTTGAACGAAAGCTGTCGCCAAATTATTAAGTGGCAGAGTTTGAATTTATCTGTGGAAAATTCGCCGCTGACAGTCGCAGTAAATCTTTCCGGGAGGCAGTTTGCGGAACCCGAGTCGATCGAGCAAATTAAGCAAGTTTTGCTGGAAACAGGTGTTGACGCTCGCTGTTTGAAGTTGGAGATTACTGAAAGTGTGGTGATGGAGGATGGAGAAGCGGCCGCGGCGATGCTTTCGCATTTGAGAGACTTGGGTATCGGGCTGTGTATTGATGATTTCGGCACTGGTTATTCGTCTCTGAGTTATTTGCACAAGTTCCCGATTAATATTTTGAAGGTCGATCGCTCTTTTGTTACCCGCATCGGGGAAAGGGGCGAAAATTTGGAAATCGTGCGGGCGATCGTCATGCTGGCCCGCAGTTTGGGGATGGAGGTAGTAGCAGAAGGGGTCGAAACCGCCACCCAATTGGCTCAAATGCGGGCGATCGGCTGCGAGTACGGTCAGGGGTACTTTTTCTCTAAACCTCTCGACAGTGAGGCAGCTACAGCCTTGTTGAGGCGATCGCCCAAATGGTAAACAGAACCAAATATTTAATTTGTATTTTGAAAAATATTAAAACTATGGCGAGGTGCCCTTATTGGAAAGTCAATAAGGGCGATCGATCTTTTAGTAATCGATGTCTTGAGTGTTAAAATTACAATTGAGTATAATAGCAAACTATAGAGATAGGTAAAAATATATGTCTCAATCTATTGTGCCAGCAGTCGCAGAAAAAGAGTTCGATACTTCGCCCACATTAACTTTTGAAGAATACCGAATTTATCAAGGAGAATCTGATGTAAAATATGAACTGTACAAAGGCAAATTAATCCCGATGCCAACAGCCACAGTTTTACACATCAAAATTTGCGAATATTTAGTTTACCAGTTGCAGCGTTACCTAGCCGCTCACAATCTCGACTTAGTAGTAAAAACTGGCTTGGGAGTGAGAACCGATGAAGATAAGTCTCGGATTCCCGATGTAGTTGTCTGCACTCAAAGTCTTTTGGAACAAGCTGCGGCTAGACCAGGTGCAGGCATCCTCGAATTTGATGAAAAGCCGCTGTTAGTGGTAGAAGTAGTTAGCGAAAATCGCCGCGAAGATTACGTGATTAAACGCGGAGAATACGAATTAGCTAATGTGCCGGAATATTGCATAGTTGACCCTAAAGCTGGTAAGCAAAAAATCAGGCTTTTTGCATTGATTGAAGGTGAAGATGGTTACACGTATACAGATTTCTTGCCTGGTGAGGAAATGGTGTCTGTAGTATTTTCCGATCTGGTTTTATCGGTGGATGAAATACTAAACCCGCCATTGGTAGAGGAGTTAGTTAAGGCAGACAACGCTCAATTGCGGCAACTTGAACAGGAAGCTGCAATGGAACGTCAACGCGCCCAAGAGCAGGGTCAACGTGCCCAAGAGGAGCATCAACGCGCTGAAAGGTTGGCGGCGAGGTTACGGGAGTTGGGCGTAGATCCTGATGCTGTGTAGGAAATTGGATAAAGTGCGCGCGGCGAAGCTATACCGTAGGGAATCGCCCTTGACGTATCTCAATCATCTAGCGGCAAATCGCGCAGGAAATAAAAGCGATCGCGCCCTAAATTCTCGCCTTTCACTCGCCCTGCATAACCTGTCAGCGGAGAAGAAAGTTCCACTAACATTTCGTGCAACTCTTCGCGGGACAACTTCTTGGGTGGGTTAGACATTGAATACGCACCGCTAAGAGCATCCACACTTGCTTGTTCAGAACCAGAATTTTCGTGATACTTTTTCAGAATTGAAAGAACGTGCGATCGCACTTTAATTTCTTGTTCCACTTGCTCAATATATTTAGCAACTTCATCATCAGATTGCCCCGGTTTTAAGTATTCTTTCAGTTTAAATAAGTCCACCGAGTTAGGATATTTGCTTTGAAGTTGAACCAGTTTTTCCAGCGTCTCAGGGTTCATAATTGCCATACCGTGTACTTTTGCTGCATCCATAAGTTGAGGAGTTGGAACGCCAGGACCAATAATCAACTTAGTTGCTTTTGCGAGTGTTTCTTTATCTTTGAGCCGTAGCGTTCCTAAATTCAGCAATTGAACTGCTGTATCGTTAGGGATTTTTTTACCGGCTTTGCACTCACCAACTAAGGGGTAAGGTTTGGAGCATAATAAATCTAAGCCACCAGCACCACCTTTGTGAGCATAATCTATGGTAAATCCCAAAAACTCAAGGCTATCGCGCACTACAATTTCAAAGTCGGTTCCTGCTTGATAGTTGCTTTTGTCTTTATCTAGTTCTTTGGTGCGATTTCCCAAAGCTGCTATAGTCTTTATCCAAGCTAAATCCGGTTTGATTGGTTTTACAGGCTTATCGCTACTCCCACCTAGAAATATATTGATTTCGGCCTCTAGTTGTTTGGCTTTTGGGTTGGTGGTGGATAAATGCACTAATGCACTTTGCAACTCTTCCAATTCTGGATGTTCAGGAGGCTCAAATGTTTTCAGCTTGTGACTGCGTTTAGCAAAGATAGACTCGCTCAACACAGGCGTTGAATCAGTAACAGTTAGAGATTTTGGCAAAGATACAAAATTGCCGCTGGGATGCACAGGCATTTCCAGCGGCTGAGGTAGCATATAAACGCGAAGATGAGTTACAAAAATATAACGTCGTTGCAGGAGAGTTTGCTGTAATCCCTCTGTTGTCCAGACTGTTAATTGGGACAAAGCCTCTAATGATTCTGGCTCGTTTAGTATTTGGCAGAATTCGCACTTAGCCCAAGCTTTTATCAAAATCGTCTCAGAACTTAACTGAGAAAATGAGGTTTTAGCAATTGGTAAAAAACTCGATCGGTAGTATTGCTCATGGGGGAGCAAATTAATCGAGATATTAGCTGGATATAGGGCAAATGACCTACCAGGCTCGATGAAAATTCGAGGCATGGCTGCAATCACTCGCCCTTCGATTAAGGCTTCCACATCTGGGGCAGGTAACTGCAAAGCCGTATCAACAAAAACAGAATAACTCATCCACTTATTGACCTAATAATTTATCAAGTGCTTCGTCGAGGTTGTTAATTTCCGTTGTATCAGGTATGAAGGTACTTTCAGCTATCTCATTTTCATCAACCAGCCCATCAGGAATCTGACCCGACGGCTCGCTAAGAATGTCACAAATTAGAGGATTTTCAGCCGCGAGCTTTTTCTGAACAATAAACTCCAGTATTTGGTCTTCGGTTACCTCGTAATCTGTGCGAGCATTGTTGACAAAATAAATAGCTAAGAGAGGCTTGATATCTTCACTTGCAAGCTTGACAAATTCTCCACCTAGTTCTTGAGAACGAAGTTGATCCAAACACTGTTTTCCTACTGTCTTCGGTTTAACATCTTTAGAACGAACTAAACAACCACGAGTCATATCAAACTTTTGATAATCAATTAATCGCTTTAATGCAGCACTGACAAACTTTGCCCCAGATTCTTGAACAACTGCTACTACTATCTTGACAGACCTTCCATCTTCTTTGCCTCGAATTCTAAAGTGGAGATAACCTTTGTCTGCAGCTTTAGTTTGTACCTTTTCAATCTCCTCAACTTGCACTCGTTCCACAGTCTCCCCTTTGACTGCAAGGAAGGCGAAATATAGAGCCTCGGCTAAAATATTGCTATCGTCAAAATATTTCTCGATTGTTTCCTCAAGTGCATTCAGTTCGTTGTTAAAAGCAAGTTCAACTTGATGGAGTGGATCGGCTGCTGTTGGCGGTGGAGTAGGATCGTCAGGTACTTTCCAATTCTTAGCACACTCTTCTAAAACCTTTCTGACAATTAATTTTTCTTTTCCCAGTTCTCTTAATTCACCTTCATCGAAAGGATAAACGGGATAAGGGGGAGTTAAACCTTTACTGTCATAAAATTCTTTGAGCCATTGAGAAACTAGAGTCACTACATCATCAGCATTCAGATACTTTAAATCAAAAACCTTTTCACCCATTCTAGCTGTGACTGACTCGGCCTGGGGTAATGCTCTAATTTGAAATTGCCAAGTTTCATCAAACATAGCTGTCATTAAGACACCTCGTTTAATTTTACCGTACAGGTCTTTTACTAAGAGCGCGACGACCTGCGCCCTGCTGAAACCAGCTTCATTCCGATCTACACTCTCTAACTCATCAAAGCCAATTACTAGAGTTCTGTAATCACCGATTAAGTCTAAAATTTGGCAGACAGTCTGAAAGGCTTCACCTTCTTTATCCTCTTCTGTAGAATTTGGTAAACCCATGGCATCAGCTTGTGCCTGTGCCAAGGCTTTTCCAGACAGCCAGTTGGTTGCAAAGCTCACTTTATCTGAAGAAAGTGTCCACAGAATAGCCTGGATTAAATAAGGATTTTCGATGTTTGACTTCAGTTGAAGCACTTTTTCAGTTAAGCGATCGACTAATTTAGGATTTTCAGCTAATGCCCCCGAAAATTGCTTGATTAAATTTTGAGGTATGTAAGTTTTCCCGAATGTCTTATTGATCAAAGCAGTTGCTAATTCTTGCCACTGCATTACGCCTTCGTTACCAATCTGTTTCAGGCTTAAAGACAAAGTGTTTAGAAAGTTAGCGTGGACTCGGTTTAAGTTTCCATAGTCTACTTCGCTCATATAAACAAAGAAAGAACCACCTTCATCTAGAAGGCGGCTGCGAATCCGACTGATTAGGTGGCTTTTCCCTAGACCTTTTTCAGCTTTGATCGTGATGCCATTAACTGTACGATACCCGGCGCGGATTTGCTCGATCGCCTGAAACACAGCATCAGAGGCATGAGCATTGATAGAAGGAACGTCAGGAAAACTTGGCTTCCAAATATCATTGCTCCTGACTATTAACGATCTGTCAAAAGGGTTTTGACTTGCAATAGCTTTATTGAGGTCGGCGATTGAGGAGTGAAAGTCATTCATCGTTTTGTGTGCGTGTGAAGATAAAGGAGCGAATGCACTACTAACTCAAATCAATTAGGTTAAACGCTTGACATAACAGCGCAAACCGTTCACTTTTGTGGTGATAGAATCTTCGATTTTGTCGGGGGCGCTGTCTTCTACACTGCCACCTATAAGTTGGAGAATATCTTGAGCCTGCATTTCCAACAGCCACTCATTGAACTCCGATCGCCCTACCATTTCCCCGATCGCCCGACGCATCCGATAAATCGGCACTAAATCGTCTAAGTTATAATCCCGGTTCAAGGTGTCATACACATCAAGCGCCACAGCCTTAAAATCGTCATAGGATGCGATCGTCCCTACATCCGCCTTCCCCTTCTCAACCGCAACACTCGCCGCACTATCCTGATGTCGAATCCACTTCAACAAAGAATTTCCCAGACGAGTACCAATTTGAGAACCATCAAACTCAAACAAAGAATCCTTACTTTTGAGCCCCTGCGCTAAAACTTCTTTCCCTTTAGCGCTCAATTCCACCAGCGTCACCCGATTTACCAGCGAATACTCGATCGCCCCAGTCGCCTGCAACTCGCCGAGCACTTCCACATATCTCTGACTCGTCTCATTAGTCCGCACAATCCGCTTAGTCAAATCCCCCTTTTTCACCTTCATCCTGCCGCCGCCCAAATCCCACAAATTCAGCAGTACCCGAACTTTTGCCTTCGCATCCCACACCGCTTGCTCTTCCGGAGTCAAAGTGTTAGACACCGGAATTTCATCTTTCTCAGACATATTCAGACCTTTAAATACTTGTTCTTAGTATCAAATTTTATCATAAATCTTGCTGCCAAACCTCTCCACTTTTCCGTAAAATCCCGCGCGAGGCTGTACGCAACTTCGACCAATTTCATTTCAAAATAATTGTGATTGACTAAAAGGAAATCGTTTGATAAAATACCTAATCTAACGAGCGATCGCACTTCAAATTCTCCACAGCAAATGCGATCGAACAATCTGAAGCACAGCCCGCTTTTCTCCAGCAAACTCAACAAATCTAGCGATCCCAACCGCAGCTAACAACCTGTAACCCAGCTTAACTGCGACTTTAGTTCAATGCCAGGTTCAGCCTTTAGAAAGACGAATTCAACCTCAACCTCTTGTTACATTGCAATGGCAATCAAAACATTGAACAACCTTTTACCCATGAAAAATATTCCCGACCAAATTTCCGACATCAAAGAAAAACTTCCAGATTTGACTCCCACCCCTCCTGGTTTGAAAGCTCAAGCATCTAGCCACGACCTCAAAGCCCGTTTAGATTGGGGCGAACCCGGACTCACAATCATCGACGCTCGTGATTTTGAAAGCTTCACCAAAAGCCACATTACCGGCGCGGTAATGATGCCAATGGACGAATTAGTCGGTCGAGCACAATCGAGTTTAGAACCCATCCGCGATATCTACATCTACGGCGAAAACGACCAACAAACCGCCGAAGCGGCCAATCTTCTCCGCGCAGCAGGCTTTCAAAAAGTGGCCGAACTAAAAGGCGGGATTCCTGCTTGGAAAGCCATTGACGGCCCCATGGACGGCTCTGGCGAACACGATACTCCTGGCCCCGACGCCTACAACGTTTTTTCTCGCTTGCAACACCACGCCGAAGCTCAGAAAACGAACAAATAACCTCAGATTGGCGGCAGGATTCGCCCACAGAATCTGACACTTAATAAACCCGGTATCGCAAAAGTTACCGGGTTTTTCAATCAGAACTTATACCCCAATACGCTTGGGTTAAAACTGTTTATTCCCCGGAGATCCCCCTAAATCCCCCTTAAGAAGGGGGACTTTGAGTAACTTCTTGTCCCCCCCTTATTAAGGGGGGCTAGGGGGGATCGGGCTTAACTGAACCATATTGACTTATACCAAATCCTGCCTCAATTTTCTTAGTCTCTTACAGAGTGACTTCCTTTGTATAGCCTCGCTTTCAACCGCCGACTCTTAAATTTCTGCCATCCAAATATGCCTTAACTTCGCCAAACATGAGGCGGTTTGCATCAAAAGTAATCCGTTTAACAGCTTCATCAAAAGAAAGCCAAGCAGAATTTTGAACTTCCTCCTCTTGCAAAACAACTTCCATCGAATTGACAAAACCTAAAAAATAAGTGACAGTTTTTTCAATCGGCTCCCCATCTTTCACAAAAGAATAGTGTTCCGTAAAACTCGGCTCATCCAGCATTTCAAAATCCGATATACCTGTTTCCTCCTCAAATTCCCGCCTTGCAGTTTCCGCAGGAGATTCCCCGGGGTTCGCGTGACCTTTCGGAAACGCCCAATGTCCCGCTTGATGTTGAATCAACAAAAACAAAGCATCAGCTTCTTTTCCAAAAATCGGCACAATCCCAAAACATTCATCTTTCATTTTTCTGATATTTCCTATTAACTATTATGTTTTTTTAGTCCGCGTAAGCGAACTAAATTTGGAGAGATGCAGTTTCATATCAAATCCGTTAGCATCGGAATAGTAAATTCGAGTTCACTGTTGACGGTTGACTGTTGACTGTTGACGCCGTGAACAGTCAACCGTCAACCGTCAACATCATTCCGGTGTAACCGGAAATGATATCAATCGCCGAGTCTCTGAAATTCCCACCCTAACCGAGTCTGCTGTTCGTAAACCCGCTTCAAAGTATTAACATCCCTCGCTGAAATAGGCGGAGGATTTCTCACCTGAGAAAAATAAAGCACATCAGTTTCCATCAAACTGTGACCCCAAATTCCCAAAGCGTGGCCCAACTCGTGCCGCGCCGTCGCCGGAATATACTTACCCACTTGATTCGGATTCAAATAAACCGAAAACCGATGAGATAACACAGTTTTATCCCCATCCCGACGGGCGTACAATTCATAGGTAGCCTCTCCAGAGCGCGATCGCAAAACCCCTTGACGCAAAGGCGGAGCCCGACGTAAAATCCTAATATCAGCCACCTCCGAACTATCCACCACTTCCAAAGGCAAATAAACCCCCCATTCCCGCACCACATCCAACACAGCCGCCACCCATTCTTCAGACTTATTAGCATCAACTGGACGCTCAACATAAACCTGAATCGGAAACTTAGACCACAACAAATGACCGAAATTCGGTGGCTTAACCTGGTCAAAATAATCACCACTATTTGTGGAATCTTGCCAATTTGCTAGCGTTGGCGGCAAAGGGTGAACCTGTGGATTCGGCAAACTATTCGGGAGAGAAGAAAGAGTCGCCGCCGGAGTATTAACCTGAGTAAAAATTATGAAGCTAAAACAACATAAAGCCAATCCCAAACCAGACAGCAATCGAGGTTTTACTGTCACTTTCCACAACCGCATTTTTCTGACTGCACTTAAATTTCATTTTTAGGGCGGGCTAGAAGCCCACCCCACAATAATTTATTTATGTGGCACGGGCGTCTCGCCCGTGAGCTATCTGCGGTTAAAAATCCAAATCTTATAACTTAGGCGCCAACCAACCAGCACTCAAAATCACAGTCAAACCCATAAAAACAATAGACAGACCCCAAGTAATCCGGTTCAGACTCGTTTCTGCACTCTTGGCGCTGGTAAACAATTGAGCTTGTCCGCCAATCCCTCCAATACCATCGCCTTTAGGACTGTGCAGCAACACAAAAATCACAAGTCCTAAAGCAGACAAAGACCAGATAACTTGTAACACAGAAACAATATTCATAATCAGGAGTAATTGGTAATTAGTAATCGGTAATTTATTATCCTATCAAATTCGGTCGATCGCACACAATTTATGCAGAGACACTCCCCGAGCCCACTGGTGTCAACTTAACGTCAAACCCGCAGTCCGGCAGGGAATGAATTCCCTCCCTCAAAGCGAAAGTCCTCTTAAGAGGACTGAAAAGAAGAATTTTTGCTACTGCTGAATCCAAGTATGATTTGGCCTGATGGGGTAATTCTAAGTGCTTACCCTGTCAGCGCTGGGGCAACCACGGGGGGATTGCCCCTACAAATTTCCTACCCCAATTCAGCAACGCCGAATTTTTAAACTCATTAGTCCTCTTGAGAGGACTTTCGCTATTAGACAGGGAATTCATTCCCTGGCGGACTACCGGATGGGCGGGAGGACTGGGCGGATGACAGCTTAAGTTGACACCAATGCACGGCGCCTTTGTCCCTACTACAATCGGACTCGCACCGGAGTGCGATTGGCACGAACTTCAAACTCAGCCGATCGAATCATCGATCGTCCCGTCATCTCCGGGGGCTGAGGCAACCTCAACAGCTCCAGAATCGTCGGCGCAATATCCGCCAAACAACCATCCGTCCTCAGAGGAACATCCGTTCCGTGACCCGGAATCTTCCGACCTTCACCTTCTACCAGAATAAACGGCACGGGGTTAGTAGTGTGAGCCGTCCACGGATTCCCATCCTCGTCAAACATCTGCTCAGCATTTCCGTGGTCAGCAATAATAATTGCCGTTCCCCCAGCTTTACTAATGGCGCTCAACAGCCGCCCCAAGCATTTATCCACAGTTTCGCACGCAATTATCGTCGCATCCATCATCCCCGTATGACCAACCATATCCGGGTTAGCGTAGTTAATCACCATAAACGAATAGATGCCTTTTTCCAAAGCCGTCACCACTCCATCCGTCACTAGGTCCGCCGACATCTGGGGCGCCTCATCGTAAGTCGCCACCATCGGACTCTGCACTAACTCCCGGTGTTCCCCGATAAAAGGCTCTTCCAGACCCCCATTAAAAAAATAAGTCACATGAGCGTACTTTTCAGTTTCCGCTGTCCGCAACTGCTGCAAACCATGGCTAGAAATCACCTCGCCCAGAATATTGTTCAAATTTTGCGGTTCAAAAGCCACCATTACCGAGAGTTTCGGGTCGTACTGAGTAAAAGTCGCAAACGCCAGGGACTCAATTAACGGCCGTTCAAACCCCTTAAAATCAGGTGCCACAAAAGCCTGAGTCAATTCTCTCGCCCTGTCCGGGCGAAAATTAAAGAAAATTACCCCATCCCCGGATGCCACCGCCCCCGGAGAAATCCGAGTCGGAACAGCAAACTCGTCCGTCACTCCTTCAGCATAGGAGCCCTGCAACACATCCACAGCCGATCGACCGTCAGGAGCACCCTCAGTCGTCATCACCTCGTAAGCGCGCTGCACCCGATCCCAGCGCTTGTCCCTGTCCATCGCGTAGTAGCGGCCGCTGATGGTCGCAATCCGACCGACCCCTACCTCTGCGATATAACTTTCAATCTTGCCTAGAGCTTCGACACCCTCTTTCGGAGTAGTATCACGACCGTCTGTAATCGCGTGAATGCAAACCTCAGAAATTCCCTGTGCTTTTGCTAATAGCAGCAAACCCTTAATATGACTGAGATGGGAATGAACCCCACCTTCAGAACAAAGACCAGTCAGGTGCAACTTGCCGCCCGTAGCGCGGACTTTCTGGCAAAGCTCAACCAGCGCCCGGTTGTTGAGCAAAGAACCATCTTCCACTGCATCCGAGATCCGCACCAACTCTTGAGGAACCACGCGGCCCGCGCCCAGATTCAAGTGACCCACTTCTGAGTTACCCATTTGCCCGTCTGGCAGCCCTACCGCCCGACCCGAGGTGTGAATCAGAGTTCTGGGATAAGCGGCCCAGAGACTGTCCATCACGGGTGTTTTTGCCGCGGCGATCGCATTTCCGTCTTGTTCTTCACGATAACCCCAGCCGTCTAGAATAATCAGCACTACAGGAGATACAGACGCTTGTGCCATGTGAATACCTTATTTACAATAATTAATTTCTCGATCGTCATGATGGCCGATTTTGCGGAACATCTGCCGCTAATCAGTTTACATATTTTCTACGCTCCGGCTGAACAATGCCAACCAATATTCCCTCAGCCACAGCATTTTGGGAACTTATTTCGATCGGCTTGGCGAATTGTTTAATTGATTGCCTTGGCTTGTACTGTGAATCGTTGTCGGAGACTGTTACCGATCTCACCAACAGCAGCCGTGCTTTTTTGGCCGGATTTCACGGATAGTTTAACCGTCGGTGGCTCTTGAAACACTAAGAACAATACCACACTTGGTTGCATTTTGCTACCGCCTCAACCAATAAATTTAAAAGCCTTGAGTCGGCTGCGAATAACTTTATAGGACACGAGTTGAGCAAAAATCGCTTGCCGACTCCGCTCACTTTTAGCGGACATAAAATTCTACAACATCTTTTTTAATTTTGACATCGTAATTGCCAAAGAAATCGTGACCGAGCAGACCTATTGGCATTTGTTTGGCGATCGCCACTTCGACATTTTGGATCACAGCACCCCCAACCCGGATCGATCGCACCAGACCGATCGGGAACTCGACAACGCTACCGTCAGCGATCCCCGCTCTCACGGTACGCACCGGCCTCACTCCCAGCGCAGTAGCCATCCGCTGAGAAATCAAAGTACCGCTCGCCCCGGTATCGAGAATCATCTCAAAAGTCTTGTTGCCGTTAAATACCACATCAATCACCGGCGTCCCGCCTGCGCGACGCTTGATTTTAGCTTGAAATACCTGTGGATTCCCCCGTGGCTTAGGCGGTTGATTTGCTGGGGGTTTGGCACCAGGATTGGATGGGTTCCAAAACTGAGAGTACAATTTGCCAGTTGCGAATTCCGATCCCGTTATAGTGCGATTCCCTTCGGGATAGCTCCGCTTCACGAGCGGCTGGGAACTCACATCGGGCACCAATGTCATCACCTGGGTTTCTGGCTGACGTGAATCAGAATGCACCTCGCCCCCCACCGATCCCAGACCAACCAAAACGGTCGCAAAAACCAAGCCAGATCGCCAAATTCGCTTGAGAATCACTTTTGCCATGATCTAAATACCTTGATTGATTCAATATTTCCCACAACGACCGCCATTGATATCCTAACTTGCTCGCCCAAAACCCAGCGCCCGAAGAGCCCGATGAGATCATGAGGAAAACTTGGCAATTTTCAAGCGATCGCATAACATCGAACACAGATAAACTTATAAACGGCAACAGGCTGTAATTGCAGAGCCTTGTTGGAGATCTTGAAATTAAGCAGTTAGGGGCGATCGGCAATGTACAAACTTTTATATTTGGCGACTATAGGACTACTAGCTTTCTCGATCGGAGGATGCGGTGGCGACGAGGCCAGCAACACACCCAGCCCCAGCCCCAGCCCCAGTGCAGCCTCTCCATCTCCGGCCGCCTCTGCCAGCCCCACCCCAGGAACTCAGACTTTCCAGTCTCCAATAGTAGCCGCCCAGCCTCCAGGGTTAATTCGATCGACCAACCCAGAGGAACGAGCGAGACAGGCTCAAACAAATATCGGCGACAAAAAGGACAGGAATCCAACGCTTCCGCTTCAGCCGGTGGCCCAAGGCCCTGTGACAGCGAATCCCTCTCAGTTAGACCCCTTTGGGCCGCTGCCGCCGATCGCATTACAAATCCCTGCAGGAGCTAACGGAGCGGGTGGGATTAGCTCAGAACTCCCCAAACTGCCACAGCGAGAAGTAGCCGTGCTACCCGAGCTTCCCGAGTTATTGGCTCCCCCCCCACTTAACAGGCCTGATCAGACGGTTACTATCCCCAGGCCACCCACAGCCGGTCGAGGGGGCACTCAGCAACTACGAAATCCACGATCGGAAGGCCCTTTACTTCCCGGAGGTGAGGGGGGGCAAATTGGCTCGCCGCCCCAAGTTCCAGGGCTAACTGCTCCTCGGTTAGGTGGCGGTGGCAGAAATGGTTCCTTACCCGGAGGCACCGGGGTGCAAATTGGCTCGCCGCCTCAAGTTCCAGGGCTAACTCCTCCTCGGTTAGGTGGCGGTGGCAGAAATGGTTCCTTACCCGGAGGCACCGGGGTGCAAATTGGCTCGCCGCCCCAAGTTCCGGGGCTCGCTCCTCCTCAGTTAGGTCGTACTCGTACATCCCCGCCGGGACTCGAACCCATTGCAGCTAGACCCATAGGAGTGCCGGATCTGCCGGAACTGCCCGTAGACAAGCGCCCGCCCCAATGGAGAGACCCCAATGCCAGGGCAAGAAGAGTTACTGGCACCCGTCCTCCTGCAACTGGGCCAATAGCAGTTAGACCCCAAGGTGCGCCGAATCCGCAGCCTCGCCAGCCTCGCCGTGCGGGTTCCCCGCGCCCGCCCCAGCCAATAGCAGCTAGGCCTATAGGAGTGCCGGATCTGCCGGAACTGCCAGTAGACAAGCGCCCGCCCCAGTGGGTAGACCCAAATCCCCCGCCTCCTCCCGTGATCCCAGTAGTTCCGGCACCGCCGCCACCGCCTTCTACTGACATCGCTACAGGCACTGAAGTCAGCGGGGTGGTAAAAGTCGGCAACGAGACGCAAGTGATTGTCAAAGTACCGAATGAACCAACCAGTCGATATGTCAAAGTCGGGCAGCGGCTGTCTAACGGGCAAGTGTTGGTGAAGCGGGTCGATCTCAAGCAAGGAGCAGATCCGATCGTGATTCTGGAGGAAAACGGCGTTGAGGTAGCCAAAGGTGTTGGCGAAAAACCCGCAAATCGCCAATCACAACCAGCCAATGCAGTTATTAGCCGTCTCCCCAATCCGAATAGCTCAGCGCGACGCTGAAAATTGACAGTAAAGCAGGAAAAATGCTAAAGGCAAAAATTAGAGTTTTTGCCTTTTTGCATTTAGGGCAGATCTCGAACCTGAAGGTAAAATTAGTACAGGGATTAAAAAAGAGAGGACTTTTCATTGAGTATTAGCTTCTAGAAAATCCCTATTAGTAATTGAAGTTAAAGGAGATTGATCATGCTCGGTTCAATTCAAAAATTAGGGATGGCGATATTAGTTGCTTCTTGTATCGGCAGCGCCACTAATCTCTTGAATCCGCAGCCATCAATGGCTCAACCAAAACCAGAAGAAGGAAAACGCTCTCCCTTCTGCCAAGGCAACCCTCCTACGGGAAGAGTAAAATGCAATTACGAGGGAGGCGATAACTACGAGGGAAATTTCGTCAACGGCCTGCCCGATGGCAGCGGAGTCTACGTGTACGCTAATGGTGATCGCTACGAAGGAAATTTTCGGAAGGGAGTGCCAAATGGTAGAGGGACATTCATTTTTAAAGATGATGCCCGCTACACAGGCGTGTTCCAAGACGGCACAATGAGATCTGGGACGGTCGTTTTTGCCAACGGCGAGCGCTACGTCGGAGAGTTCGCAGTCGTCAGGAACGTTCAGACTGATGCCATTAGCAGCCAACCCTCAGGGCGGGGTCAATTTTTTTATACTAATGGCGATCGCTACGAAGGACAATTTTTTGCAGGTTCGCCCTTTGGCCCGGGGATATTGGTGCGGGTAGACGGCACTCGCTGTTCCGGCAGGTTTTTCAATCAAGAACTTGACGCTAGTGTCTCCTGCACTTTTCCCAACGGTACGCGCTATGAAGGAGAATTGCGAAAGGGAGTGCCTCACGGTGTCGGGACCATGATCGATGCTAGCGGTAGGCGCTTTCCGGGGGTATTTCGCAATGGCAAGCCCGGAGTTTCGTAAAGGATAAATGATTGAGGTTTTAAGCCAACTTTTGACAACAAATGGGACAAAAGACAAAGGACAGAAGAAGATAATATCTAACAGCGCATAGGAGAAAGTTGATTGATGATTTCCCGTTCTTGGATCAGTGGAATTGCTTTATTAGTTGCATCAGTGTTGGGAATTGGTAGTTACGCGACTTATCCCTTGCCCTCAATGGCACAAGGAACAGAAGCTAAAACCGGTCGCTGCGTGCCAGCTATCGCTACAGGTAGAGTTAGGTGCGATTATGACAGCGGTGATAGCTACATCGGACAGTTCGTTAACGGTTTGCCCAGTGGCACTGGGGTATACGTATATTCCAACGGCGATCGCTATGAGGGGCAGTTCCGTCTGGGCAAACCAAATGGTCGAGGACAATTTATATTTAAGGACGACGCCCGCGTGGAGGGCATATTCCGAGATGGCAAAGTTAGTTCCGGGACAGCTATTTTTACTAATGGCGATCGCTATATAGGGTCGTTTTCTCTCGATCAAAAAGTAGGCGTGCCCACGGGACAAGGGCAATTCATTTTTGCTAATGGCGATCGCTTTGTGGGTCAATTTTTAGGGGGCAAGCCTTTAGGTACGGGAGCGTTCACCCGCGCTGACGGCAGTCGGTGTTCGGGACAGTTCTATACTCAAGAACTTGATGGTAGGGGTAACTGTTCGTTCTCCAACGGTATCCGCTATGAGGGAGAGTTACGCAAGGGATTGCCTCACGGCAAGGGCACAATTATCGATACCAGAGGTCGGCGACTTCCGGGAGTATTCCGTGAGGGCCAGCGACTAGAGCAATAAATTGGGAATAAGTGCTATCTGTTAGTAAGGGCAGGTTGAAGGCTAATATTTTTTGCACACAACCTGCCATTGCTAAATTTTAAAGTCACAACTATTGATAATTTATGATCGGCTTTTTCTCAACCGAATTGCTAATGTTAAATATCCACTTAATGGAGTTAATGGAGGCGTTTTAATATGACAACTGCTGCTTCTGCTTCCGGCCGCACTGGCCAGTTTCCCTTCGACTTTGCCCCGCAGCGGACTCAAGATGCTGATTTGTTGCGACAACTCAATTTTGTGCCCGGCTTGAAGGAAATATTGGCTTTGCGACAAGTTCATGCTTTGGAACACGCTACGGTTTGGGTACTTGGCCAATCGATTGGTGCGACGACAGCAAGAACCGATAATGAGTTATTGGGCGGGATGTCCACAGACCAAGGGTTTTATCTTTATGGGCACGTCAACATTGTACAGTTGCATCAGGCAGTACGCGAGGCTTTGCAGCGGATTGCAAGCGGAGAGTGGGATTTAGCTGTACATCCCCGCTGTGGCACGAATTTGTCGGTGGCAATGCTGCTAACGGCTGGACTTGCTGTTGGCATCAATTTAGCCCTGCCTCGGGGGCCCATTCTGCAACTTTTAGGTTTGGGTGCAGCGGCGGCTGCTGCGGCTCAGTTAGCTCCTGATGTGGGAGCTCTGGCTCAGCGTTACGTCACAACTGCTATTCCGTTTAATTTGAGTGTTGTTGATATTACTGTAAGTCACGACTTCTGGGGACGCGAAGCTCATTTTGTTCGGGTGCGTTGGGTTGAATAGCTGCTGCGGGAGGAGAAGAGTAGGAGAGGGGGAAAGTTGACAAAATCTTTTTTCTTCCCTCAACTTCGAGCCGTTAAATTCCCTACACGGCTTTGTTGCCGAACTTCCTTCTTCCTTCTTCATCATTGTGAGATCATCGGTACTATTCAAAAGTTAATTGGGGCGACTTATCAACTTGCTTTTATTCGATAACTGGATACTACATACTAATATCTATATTTTCCATATTTTTATAACTTCATATTATATTCAAATTTCATCTTTACCGCTAATGTGTCAGCTATAAAAAGCTCGAATTTACTTCCTAGGCGACTTGTCAGAAAATAGCAGGATAAGGTAAAATCGCTTATTAGAATTTTTAGCGGCAAAGTCAATAAAAAAAATGTGCAAGTTACCGATCGATAAAACCTGGCTGCCAAGTCTACTGGCTGTCAGCTTAGCCATAGCAGGCAACAGCTTTTTGCCTTTTTTAACCCACTATGCGAGTTTTGCTAGCGAAATATCCCCAACTAACGAACCAGAAAGAGTTCCTGACGGCAAGATAGTTCCAGTTAATGGCAAAGTCAATGTTAGATTAACGAATAAAACCAACGATAGACTATTTTTTTACGTGGTTGGACAGACTAACCGCCAGAGTTTAGCGGAAAATTCAACAGTCGCGCTGCCAGCATTGACACTACCGGCCTCAATTGTATTTAGGCGGCTAGATGGCGCATTATTGAAACCCAGTTTGAAACCTGGTGGCGAAGGAACTCTAGAGGTAAGATTAGACGAGACAAATGATTTAGGTTTGGATAAAACATCTTTAAGGATTCGGAATGACGGCGCACTTTTTCTCAGATAGACAACAGTCAGTCTCGTTCAAATTTGAGATTTTAGATTAACTCCACAGCCGTTTGCGGGGGGCTAAAACTTTTTTCTAAACCATGATTGCTCTCCACAACTTAAGTCCGGGGCTTGTATCCGTATTTGGGTGAGTCAGAGGATAGTTGAATCATGTAAAATCAACTTGACGAGCGCCGCGACAGCTAAACCTCACTCTTCAATACACCATCCGAGTTCCTATGTCAATCAAAAAGATTCTTTCCATAGCGCTGTTAATTTTTATCCCCATTTCCATCGCCGCTGAGTATTTGCACTGGGGTTCCCTTGCCGTTTTCATCACATCCGCTTTAGGCATTATACCTCTGGCGATTTGGTTGAGTACAGCAACAGAAGAAGTGGCGATCGTTACAGGCCCCTCCATAGGCGGCTTATTAAATGCCGTCTTCGGCAATGCTACGGAATTAATTATTGCAATAGTTGCCCTGAAAGCTGGCTTAATTGACATTGTAAAAGCCAGCATAACCGGTACAATTATCAGCAACTTGCTCTTAGTCATGGGATTTTCCATGCTGCTAGGAGGAATCCGCTACAAAGAACAGGAATTTAAACCGATTATCGCGCGGGTGAACGGTTCCACAATGACTCTCGCAGTGATTGCAATTCTGCTGCCGACAATGGTAATTTACACCTCCAATGGAGTCGAACCCGCAGCCATTCAGAATCTTTCCTTAATAACTGCGATCGTCCTAATTGCAGTTTACGCTCTAACTCTCCTATTTTCATTAAAAACTCACAGCTATCTTTACGAGGTTGGGTTACTTGAACTAGAGTCAGAAAATCCTCAAAATGCCAAAGAGGAATCTACTACGCACAAACCGAATTTGTGGCTGTGGATAGGAGTGCTAGTTGCCTCAACTGTTGCCGTTGCTTTTGAATCAGAAATTTTCGTTGGTGTTGTCGAAGAAACTACCAAAGGATTGGGATTGACGCCGCTGTTTACAGGGGTAATTCTGTTGCCGATTGTTGGTGGCGCGGCCGAATATGTAACTGCGGTAGGAGTTGCGATGAAAAACAATATGGATTTGTCAGTTTCTGTCGCAATGGGTTCGAGTTTGCTAGTTGCTTTGCTGGTAGCGCCGGTGTTGGTAATTATCGGATTAGTGATTCATCAGCCGATGGATTTAAACTTCAATCCGTTTGAAGTAGTTGCAGTTGCCATCGCAGTGACAATTGCCAATCTAATCAGTATCGACGGGCGCTCTAATTGGCTTGAAGGAGTGCTGCTTTTAGCAACATACATCGTGTTAGGAGCGGCATTTTACTTTCACCCCATTACTTGAACTAACAATTTTTTTGGAGGGGCAATCCCCCGTGGTTGCCGCTCTTCCCTGGAAAATAACTTATCTTGTTTCTGGTTTGCTATTCCTCTTTGTCTTCTGCTGTTAATTAAAAAAATAATTTTAGGGCAGAAAGTGATTACGGACAGCGACACTGTTGAACAGGAAAACACTCTCGTCTGCAACTTCTTTTTCTGCCTTTACGGTCGCGACAATCATAACTATTTCGACATTCTACCTTATGTTCACAAATTTGCTCACGGGGAAAAGTACCTAAGTTTTGTATAGAAACTTGAGCCGTAAGCGAACCTTGTTCTATAACTTGGTCATTTTCTTTGATTTCATAGAGAAAGTTATTTTCTCCCTCTAAAACCGAAAAAGTTCTTGTTTTGTGACTGTTACCCAACTTAAATCCAAAATCCTCGGAGAACTCACCTTTATTGTAACTTCTGTCTGTGTAGGGATAGGGATTACTTTCCATGCCATCAGTCACATTTTTAATCATCACCCTCCTGTTAGGGGCGGGAGGAGTTTTGCTGGAGACAAATCGAGCGCTTTGCGAATCAGGGGCGATCACAGTACCGGCACAAGTACCTACATATTCAACGCGCTTAAATTGAATCAAATTAATATTAAAAGTGTTTTCGTTTTTGACCCTAAATTGTGCGTTGTTAGTCTGCTGAGCGCTGACTGTGAAAGCTGCTAGCGTCAAAAAAAATGCCCCCAGCAAAATAGCTATAAATTTGATTTTTGGTCTCCCCGTAACAAATAGGGCGTGTTTCATCTCTCTACCTCTAATGTAAATAGATAGCCTTTTGTTAACAAGTTATTATTTTAACTTGAGAGCAGATATGTTGTCAAAGTCGCTCGCATAGTTTTCTAGTGAAGATTTGAGTCCTTGATGCTGAGTTGCGAAAGGAAAAACAGACGTCCTGACTGCGAAATTTGTAGAGCCAGGAATGAAGTCCTGAGTATGAACTTAACTACCAAGTTACTCGATCGCGCCATCTATCTAAAATCTTGTCCCCGACTCCCTGTACCCGTGCCACATCCTCCAAAGAGGTGAAAGGTTGCTGTTGCCGCGCTGTAATAATTCTCTCGGCTAACTTCGGGCCAACCCCGGGCAAGGTTTCTAATTCTTCCTGACTGGCTGTATTTAAATTAACTAACTTTTTAGCAGCAATTTGAGGTTTGGCAGCCGCAGATTTTGATGCTGCTTGTAGTGAATCGCACTCTTTTTTCTTAGCATCAATTCTCTGTTTGATTCGGGCGGGAATTCCCAAGGTTGCACCTTTGTAAAGCCGATCGAACTCCCGCTCAAAATGGGCTGCAACTACGGGACTCTCGATCGCCAGCAGCGTCTCGTCATTCCCGTGATTTGCAGCCTCACTCCAGTTGTGAGAACCTGTAAGCACCGTTTTGCCGTCCACAACGCCGAATTTGTGGTGCAGGCGATCGCCCATTGGTAACAGCGGTACTCCCACCGTAGTCAGCGGCTTTCTCCAAGGGCGATTGTCAGTTTCTAACCCGCAATCTTGCATCAAAGTCGCCCCCATCATATCCAACCCTTCACTATAAGAGCGATAAATAAAATTAGAGTCAATTAAAGCTCGCACCGCAACTCCCCGGCTAGCTTCAATTTCCAAAGTATTTGACAACCGCTGAGCCGAAAATACAAACAGCGCCAAATCAACCGACTTTTTCGCACTACCCAAAGTTCGATTTATCAAACCGTTGGCGCTTTTTTCCCAAGGCAAAGTCGCAGCCGTCGGCGAAAATTGCACCCCAACTGTCGAATTCCCTACTCTTACTTTTTGCACTTGACGAAACGGCTTTTTGATGCCAAACTTGCTGTCCGGTTTGCCTTTGGGCCCGTCGCCCCACATGATGTTAAATTCTTGAGTAAATAGTTGCGCTACTTGAGCATTTTCAATTTTTAGCAAATTGTTCGCATTGCCGCGACTTGCTGGTGTCTTGAAATCGCCATGTATATCGCTTGTGGTAAAATTAGCCGAAGTAACGATTACGGTTTTGCCGTCAATCACCACAAATTTGTGGTGCATCAAACCGCTGCCTTTACTGCCGTCAGCAGTATCGTCAATTACCGGAATACCCGCATCCTTGACAATTACCAAAGCATCATTTTGCTTGATTTCCTCGGCACTCAATTTACCGTCTTTATTGCGATCGGCAAGTTGCACAAATTCGGTATAACGATCGCGCTCTCTTTCCGGTAATTTCGCTAACTCCTGAGCTGTAAAATCGCTCCAAGGGCGACTATAGATATGTTCGACAATTAATCTCACTTTAATTCCCGATCGCTGTCGATCGGCCAAAACCCTCGCAATACTGGGCAAGCGAAACTCCTGAACCGCTACATCTACGGTCGATCCAGCACTGGCGATCGCAACAGCGATCGACTTTTCTAAATCATCCCCAGGTCTAGTTTGCTGGCGGTAAGGCTCTGTATAACTCGAAGCGATCGACTGATTGAAGTATACTTGCAACAAGGGGTCTTGAGGCAATGGAGCCAGGCTGAGAGGTAAATTCTGCACGTCTTGCTTTGTTTGTCCGCAGCCCACCAGATTGAGCGCCACCAGCCCCGCACAACACAAACCGACTAAATGATAATACAATACAGCCACAAAATTTTAAAAAAATAGAGGTTATTAGCCTTCCCACAGTTCAAAGCTATTGCATCAAGTAAAGTTACAACCTATTAAATTTATGCAAGGGAATAGATTTTACGTCTTGTAGAACTGCCTCGATGCCGGAAGCATCACTGGTAGGGTAGCAGCATTCAGGGGCGTGGGTCAAACCCGATACCGCTGCTTTATGGCTAAAAGAAAAACAATTTTTCCGTGCGGTCACAAAGGATATGGTAAAGCGTGCCATCGCTGCACGCAAGAGTTGGTGGCGCACCAGCATTACGTTGAAGTGCTGGCAGAAAAACAAACCAAAAAACAAGAGAGGGAAGCATCATTTGCTAGAGATATCATCGATCTCAGAGGTCTGCCCGACCACGTAGTCACTAAAGCCCGGGCAATTATAGCAGCTTTGGGCGAAAATAAGAATTACAGAGATTTCGGCGGCAAACGCCTGCGTCATAACCGTTTGATAATCAGTATTCCTGTAACTCGCAACTACAGAATGCTTTGTGAAGATTGCGGCACTTTCTTAATTCCCCAAAAAGTTTTGTCGCACGAAGACTACAACGTCTGCAAACCAGGAAGTTAGTCATCGGTTATTGGTTATTGGTAGCCACTCACAACAGTCAGCAGTCAAGAGTCAACAGTCAACATTCATTAATTAGTTATTTATCATGCAAATTTACCTCGACTATAGCGCCACAACACCCGCACGCCCAGAAGCAATTCAAGCCATGCAAAAAGCCCTGACTCAGCAGTGGGGAAATCCTTCCAGCTTGCACGAGTGGGGACAAAGGGCGGCGACAGCTTTAGAATTAGCAAGAATGCAGGTTGCTAGCTTGATTAACGCGCTACCGGAATCGATGATTTTTACCAGTGGCGGCACTGAAGCGGACAATTTGGCAATTATGGGAATTGCGCGTCTTTATACAAAGCCGCAGCATATTATTATCTCCAGCGTAGAGCACTCCGCAGTAGCAGAACCGGCGCGACAACTCGAACAGTTGGGATGGGAAGTGACGCGGCTACCAGTGGATAAATTTGGGCGCATTCACCCTTTGGATTTGCAAGAGTCGCTGCGATCGAATACAGTTTTAATTTCAATCATTTACGGACAAAGCGAAGTTGGCACGCTGCAACCAATCGAAGCATTAGGACAAATTGCTCGCGATCGCAATATCATGTTTCATACCGATGCAGTTCAAGTTGCCGGCAAGCTGCAAATTGACGTGCAGAAACTGCCCGTAGACTTGCTTTCGGTTTCCAGTCACAAACTTTACGGGCCACAAGGTGCAGGCGCGCTTTACGTGCGTCCGGGAGTAGAATTAATGCCAATGTTGGGGGGCGGCGGCCAAGAATTGAAACTGCGTTCCGGGACGCAAGCGCTGCCGGTAATTGTCGGTTTTGGAGTGGCGGCGGAGTTAGCATTGCAGGAAATAGATGTGGAAACGCCGAGGTTAATTGCATTGCGCGATCGACTTTTTGACCGATTATCCCACGTACCCAGTTTAGTACCAACTGGCGATCGATATTACCGACTGCCCCACCACGTGAGTTTTTGCATCGTCTCCCCATCCTGTCGCCCTTACCAAAAGAGAGACACAGAGCAAATCACAGGCAAAACTATGGTGAGACAGTTAAATTTAGCCGGAATTGGCATTAGTTCCGGTGCCGCTTGTAGCAGTGGCAAACTAACTCCCAGTCCGATATTATTAGCAATGGGATATGACGAAATCGGGGCAGTTGGTGGAATTCGCTTAACTCTAGGACGAGAAACCACAGAAGCTGATATTGATTGGACAGTAATTGCGATAGAGCAAATTTTGGATAGATTAATGCCCAAGGTAGCATTGTGTAGGAATTAGAAAACTGGGCGGTTGAAGATTGGGCGGTTGGAAAACGCCGTCTTGTCTTCAGTCCGCTTGGCATGGACATCGTTTGTGTAGAAGCGGTTTCAACCGCCGTCTGCATCTCGTACAACAAGCCCCAAAACCCACAACCATGCTACAATAAACCCGATATTATTCACAACTCCCCATAATGGAAGAAAGCCGCGCCCAAGCCTACCTAGAACTAATTCACACCCTCCTGAATTGCCCCAACGGCGAAGAACCGCAGATATTACAAGATAACTCAGAATTGTTGGATGTCCACTTTCTGGAAACTTGCGAGTTGGTAGCAGAAAAAATGGCACAGCAAGGAGGACAAAACGGCGCTAATTTCCTGCGGAATCTGATTGCTCAGCTAGCACAATTAATCGATACCAACGATGGCGATAACTCCGAAGGTGAAAATCCCCAAGAGTATGCAAACTTTATTCTAGAATTATTGCAAGCAGAAGATGGTAGCAATAGCAATACAGCAGTAATTCACTCGATGCTAGCTGAACGAAAACATCTCCTCAATGCTCGTTTTTCGGAGATTTTAGAGCAAGTAGTCGAGAGGTTAGTTGGTGGGGAAAATGCAAAAACTGTTGATTCAATTGTCAGCCTCGTTGAAGACTTGAGCATTAATATTAGTAATTTTGCCGGTGGGAATAGAGCGGATAATATTGAAATTGCCCTTGCTGCTTATCAAGTTGTTTTAAATAATCGGCAACCGGGAAGCGAAAAGTTTGCTCAAACTCAAAACAACTTAGCTGCTGCCTACATTACCAGAATAAAGGGCTCGCGGGCCGAAAATGTGGAAATGGCGATCGCCCTTTATGGCGCTGCTTTAACAGTATATACCCTTGAGGCTTTCCCGGAAGATTGGGCAATGGCTCAAAATAACCTAGCTGCTGCTTACGCCAACAGAATCAACGGTTCGCGGGCGGAAAATATCGATCGCGCGATCGCATTTTTTGAGGCTGCTTTAACTGTTCGTACCCCTGAACAGTTTCCTGAAGATTGGGCAATGATTCAATATAATCTAGGTAATGCCTATAATGACAGAATCAACGGTTCGCGGGATGAAAATCTCGAAAAGGCGAGATCCTTTTATCAAGCAGCATTAACAGTATATACCCGTGAGGATTTCCCTGAGTATTGGGCAATGATTAAAAAGAAGCTGGCTAATGCTTAACCCTCTTTTGTCACTCTACGCAGAGGAAAACGTGCCATAAGGGATATTGAGGTTTTGAAAAATTGAACGAGT
>NZ_JAUBRN010000117.1:0-7231 GCF_036701875.1 Microcoleus sp. MON1_C5
CATCAGTTGACGTGCCATAACTCATCACCTCTCAACATTATCTTTATTCTATGCAACTTCATGTAAAATTGGTATTAGATACCCACCACATAGTTCCTGTAGCTCAAGGCGGAGATAATTCGGTCAAAAACCTTCAGCACTTGCACCGAGCGTGCCATATACAGGAACATTCAAAATCCAAGTCTATCGCTTGAAGTAAGGCTTGAGCCGTGTGAGTGCGAAAGTCTCATGCACGGTTCTTAGGGGAGGGGAGAGCGGTGACGCTTGAACCTTACCCGACTACCTCTCATCGACTCAAACAAATGTATCACCACGCTCAAAAAGCAAACGTGGTGAAGCAAGGAAATCCTAGTAATAGGAATATTAAGGCAACAATGTCGTAAAAATCTCCGGCGTAAACACACGGGGATTTTTACGACATTGTTGCTTCTTTGTCAATACCCATTACTGAATCGGTGCTCTAGAAAAGGTCTTACACAAATCCTTATGGACACGGCACCTCACCGGCTTGCTGCATAAAAACCTGCTTGTAAGTTGAGCAGCTCTTAGCCAGAATCATTGGTCGCTTTGAATCTAGCGGACCTTTCCCTCCGAACCACTGATTGCTACCATCGAGCGACGGGATAAACCCTAGCATAATGTTCGGATCAGTCATCTTATCCGTACTACCCAGATCCGCTAATAGTTTGTCCACCGCATTCTTGTTCAGTAGTATCAACTTACTCATTGTGACTGTGTTATAAGCAGCCAAGAACTTCTGGTAGTCAAACGACTCATTGGGGCTAGTGTAGCCCGTATCGTTAATTTGCAAATATACCTTGTTGAAAGTTTGCAGGTTCACTTTTTGCCCAGAACCCTTCGTAAACACTCCGTCAAAGTACGTTTCTGGATTCTCAAGGTATGCTTTTAGCTGCTCCTTAGTCATCCCAGTCGCCCTCTTAATAATGGCATTATAAATGTCATTCTTAAGCTCCCTGATGGGGGCTACTAAGAAGTCAGGGATAACCTGAGCGATAATGTCACTAATTTTGCCTGCGAGTGCCGCAAACTGTCCGACTGCATCCGGTGCACCAGACATCGATATCAGGTGATTGTTGACGTAATTCTTGAGAATGCGTTCGGCGTCGTCAACTTTCGTTTTTCTTTCAGGGTTAAAGAACAAAGCCTTGGCAACCTCGTGGCTGACCTGAGGCCATGCTTTCAAACCACTGTCGATATCGGCGCGCCAATACTCCTTGTACGTCACTATTAAACCATTCGCGGTAACGTAAGCAGCTTTCTCGGCCTGAATCCCTAGCGCCTGAGCACGTAACACTGTGGCGCTGCACCTAAAATCAAGAGGTCTGCAAGCGTTTGCCGCCCGAATCTTTTCGTCGTAGCGCCGATCGTAGTCCGCCTTCTTGGCGTAATAGGCGTCGATGTCTGCCTGTAGTCGCGCACGCAGGGTAGAGTAGATGCGTGGCACGGAAAACTGAGTGCCTCCGCCCCCTTTTTTCAACAGATATGTGTCTAGCGGTGTCCCAGGTTTCGCATCGACCATGTTGCGATAGATGAAATCCTCAACTCCGGCGATGCTTACGTTGAAGAAATTAGAGTCTAGTTCTGTCTTATTAAGGCGCTTATCAATGTATCCCTCTAGTAGAACGTGCTTGACTCCGTTTTCTGGTCCCTCCGGCGGTGTGATCTTGAAGGGAGCACCAGTGAAGTTATTTATGAATGTGTGACCATACATATCTCCGGCAGCGTGCGTCAGATAGCCTACTACGAACGCTTTGTGCTGTAGCGTATTGTTGCCTTGAGTATGGGCGAGGGTCCACAGATACGTGAGCCAAGCGTTAGAGCCGGTAGTGATATTAGTGGACTCTGGATCTGGGTGGATCACCTGCTGCCCGGTTAATATATCCGGGTAAGCGTCTGGACCGAGTATCCCTGCACGGTACTGTGACGGATATTCCCTCAGCGCTGACAGAATATTGCTGTCAACCGGATAATCTCCAATCTTGGAGATTACCTTTCCATTCCTATAATCAACGCGGTAGATGCTTACTTTGCCATCATCAAGCGCGTCCTTTAGCGCCTGTTGACCGAGGTAAACATGGGTAGTCGGCTTCCAGGCAAGAGCAGGGGGCGCATTGGCAAGTATTCCAAATACAAGCACTCCCAGTAAAGTTGCAAACTGCAAAAGTTTCTGCCAGTGGCGGATTTTATTAGTGATTCTCTCTACCTTGGGTTGTTTCATGGGTTCCTCCGTGATTGAATCTTTGAGTAGGACTAAGGCAAACTAGCACACTCGAATCGACTTGTAGGGTGTTCTACTACCTTGCTCATGAACGGATTATAAAGGGTGTAGGATAGTAGATAATCTTACTAATTGTGACACTTGGGTAATACCAAATTTACATGAAGTTGCAGAGAATAAAGGTACTATATGAAACTACATCCTACTTATGGCACCTCAACTGGTTCTGGTGATCGCCGATCGTACACAGAGTCAGCGAGCAACAACTCAAAAACAGTCGCACCTAAGTGTTAGAAACAACGGTTGCAAATGTTGTGGTCGTTGAAAACTCGATCTGCTCAACATTAAACTGGCAAAGCTAATTCAAGAACAAAGCGCGGGCCACTATCGGCAAGTCGCTTGAATCCCGCAAATTGCACCTCGCCAACAATCGCGTAAGAAATTATATTAGTGACTCTATCTCTTCTAGTCGCAGGAAATATACGCGGCCGGATGCGTCGCCGGCCACAATTGTGACTCCATCGGGTGCAATGGCGCAACAGGCGATCGGGCGTAAGCTCCCAGGCTTCTATGAACATATTCTCGATGTATATCGCTAGTTGTTGATGCCTACATCAATCTGAGCGAGCCACTTCCCAGCCATTACGGAGATAAGTTTTGGTGGATCAGCTTAGCACTACATCAGTTTGATTTCGAGGCAAAACGGGGACAACTCGCCAGAGCCGCTCGAACTCTGCAAATTCAGCCGCGCCGACGATCGTCGCAACCTTACTTCAGGTGAGTTTTTCGGCGTCGATCGTATCACTCAAACCTCCCTCGATGGCTGTGGTCAAGGCCGGTGACTAGCAGCCGATCGCATCTCGGATTATCTGAGCTCCGTTGCGGGCGATCGGTGGCGGGATCAGGAGTGATTGGAATTGCTGCTGTTCTATCCGGGTCAATTCGGCCCAGATGGCGGCTCGATCGGCATATTCGTTTTGGCAGCAATCTTTGAAGACTGCTGTGATTTGGTGGGTGGTTGTGCGATCAGCTTCGGCAATGGCTGATCGCACAAAATGCAGACACTCAGCATGGGTGTCAAGGTCTATCGGTACGGGCGATCGGGACTGTTGCTTGGTTTCTAACCGGGCGCGCCTCCCTCTGTCTTCAACTGCATCAGGAGGGGCGTGCGTGTGACTTTAGGAACCGCAATTGTAATCACTTCCTGGTTGTGCGATGTTTTGTCGAGCTTGATTTTATAATCCGTGTCTCTAACGCCGTAGCCAACGTAAATTACCTCTCCCTTCTGCCCGTGGTGGAGGTTGCCGACTTCGGTTATAACCACGCGATCGCCCTCTGTGAACTCTTTGTGGTGTTTTTTCTCAGCCACTACTTGATCGTCAGTTTTTCTCTCCGGCTTCTGTTCTGCTACCAACTCTGGCGGCGCGATCGGCGGGACTGACTGGGCCGTTGGTTCTGTTGGTACTGCTTCCGGTTCCGAGGGGGCGATCGGAACTTGCTCGGATGGTTGAGGGTTGTTACAGATTTTTGAGCTGTTACAGGGTTTTTCTGAGGGTTCAAAAGTGGGTGTAACAGTTGTGGTTACAGGCGTTACATCACTTAACGGCTCACCTTCCACTCTGGTATTAGGATTATCGGTGATCGTAAGTGGTGATATTTTTTCATGTTGGCTACTTTTACCTTGTAACAGTGTAACGTCTGTAACCATGCGGGTTTCAGCGTTTCTCGATGGTGTAACAGAGGATAAATCGGTTGTAACGTCTGTAACAGCAAGGTTTCTGGTTAATTCTTGCAGCCCACCATCCTCACACTTGGTTTTTAGGCAAACCCAATTCTCTAGATGAGGACGGTTAGTATGGTTGTCTTCTTCACTGTTTACTGCTAAGTCCGTGAAACAGGGTAAAACTTCAAGTCCGTACCAACCCGCCGGAATGCGCCTAGTTGTTTCGCCTTCTCTCACAACTGTCGAAGCTCTATATTGGTTAGCCAGTACCCGCTTTAAGTGATGCACAAATTTGTTGTATCCCTGTGGCGTGTTGTTGTGGGCTTTGCAATATGCCACATACCAACTGTGTAAATCGGCTCCAACGTAGTGATTCTTACCAGGCCGGAAACAGCGATCTACAAAACCGCGAATGCTATCGCCTAGAATTGCGCCTTCCTGTTTCAAAGCAATCACTGCTGGATTTATTGATGGCTCCATTAAGATTCGATCGCGCTCTGCCCTATCCATCGATAAAGCCCAACCGGCGATCGAGCCTAATTCGGCTGCTAGTTTGCGACAAAGGTCTGGATCTTCGGTGAGTCCTCGCCTCTTGGTTTGTAGGGGGATGCAGCGCCTATCCCAGCCGTCGCCACTATTTTCGGTTTGGATGTGTTCAACTGATGCGACCGCGAATCGCACATCCCATTTTTTTTGGTAGCCTGATGATGAAAATAGAGCCCGTCCTGACATAGGGCCGTTGTCTACCAATTCATAAAATGCCTTGAGTTCGCTAAGATAGCCACCCGTGTCGGGAACATAAAAGAATGACTTGTTAGTGAGCAATTGATGTCGCCCTTCGGGTTTAGTTAGCTCAGATAAGCTATTCGAGCTGACACTGCTTTCTCCACCGAGTAAATTTGCCCAAGTCCGTAGCAAGAGACCTTTCCCGCTTCCACTGTCTCCAATTAAATAAGCAAACTTCCCATAGGGAGCTGTGGGGTCAAGGTACATCGAGGTTAGTGCTCGGATAGTTTCTAGTTGCTGGGCACCATAGGCAGAGAGGAGAAATTTTTTAAATTCTGGGGGAAGGTCAGAACCTGCTACAAAATCACAAGGCGAACAGGACAATAGGTAATGCTCTTTATTGTGCGGGAATAGTTCGCCAGTTCTCAAATCTACAGTCCCGTTAGCGAAAGATTTAAGGTGGACTGTTGAAGTTTCAACTTTTTTGTGTAACGCCTTTCGACAGTATTTGAACGCGGAGTCCAAATATTTGCTGGTACCAAACCTAAACTTTTTGCCAACTTCTACTGGCTCGTAGCAGTTCCTAGTGAAATCGGCTAGTAGTTTATTAACGTCTGCATCAGCCTGAAGTTGCCAGTAGCGACCATTCCACTGATAAAAAGCATCGTTGATGACGATCCAATCATCCGCAAACAGCGTATTCCAGCAGTGGAGCTCGAAGGTGGTTGACTTGCTAACTAAGTATTTATCCTTGCCACCTGTGCCGTTGCCCGAGCCACCATCGGTATCGTAGGTCGCCTCCCACTCTTTAAAATCAAGGGACTTAGCAAGCATCTGCCGGAAAGCTTCTATTCCTTTTCTCTGGATAAAATCATCCATTCCTTTGGTTTCACCCTCAGTGCCAGGTTCCCATTGTCCCGTGATTGTACGAACGGGAACACCAAACTTAAGCAACTGGCGGCCGAGCTTCCGCTGTTCCCAGATGATGTTTGGATTGGTCGCTGCATCCGCATCAAAGGCAATGATGAATCCAAAACCGGCACGAGCGTAGCGTTCAAGTATGGCAACGAGAAAGCGTTGACCTTGCAAGTCGTTTTTCTTGGCAGTCAGCCCCATGCTGATGCCCATCAATGCAATTGTAGGTAAACCATGACAGCATCCTGCGATTGCCTTCCAGATTCCTTCAGTTAGTAAGATGTAGGGCTGACCGTTGATGTGGTAGCAGTGTTCTGCAAGCTTTTCAATATTCCAATAGTCCTTATCGGTTGGATGCTGGGGTAGAAAAGCGTCATATTCCCCTAACGGGGTGCGGTACTTGGGTGCCTTTTTATCTTCTCTTGACTTCCAGGGCTTGTCTGGCCTGAACTGAAATTGTGTGCGTGCACCAATAAAGAAGATGCCACCAGACTTGGCGGTATAACCCAAGTAAAATGATGCCTCATCCGCAGATACGGTTCGGCAGTTGGCGTAACTCCACTCGTTTAGCAGTCCCCTGCTCTCAATGTGGCTCTTGTGTTTGGGGCAAAGGTACGCGGTAGTTGATAAAAATTGATCTGCAATATTCATAGATGCCTCTCTCGCTACTCATAGCGCTGCGTGCTGGTTTTTTACAAAAACCCGCTAGATGTAGAAGAGACGGCTCTGCTGTAACTACCGTTGATTGGCATTTGGGACATTTGGGACATTTGGGGCAAATGTGCCAACTATGCCAACTATGCCAACTATGGCAGTAATGGCAGATTTTAGACTATGATGAATTTAAAGTTTTATTTTTTTGTTTGTCTGCCGTCTCTTCTAAAGACTGCGGACTCTTTTTTTTTGTCTGGTCTAATCGCTGCCGGCGGTCGCTTGTTGGCAACAGCCTTTTCAAATTCTATACGCGGACGTATTGCTTAGACTGTTGACTGGCAAGAAATTGTTGATAAGCTTCTTTATCGCCGCCAAAGGAATCCACAGAAACCTGGCTAACAATCTCATAAGTCATTGCTTCAGCTTCCTCTAGTGTCAAAGGCTGGCGCTCGCAGTAAGCAATTTGTACGTCCCGAAACTCTGGCATATCCCCTTCAACCTCTGATAGGTCGGCTTCGTACCGAAACACTCTGACCACTACCCAGTCCGAGGGAGTGACAAGGTAAGCTTTCCAAGGGCTACCCTCTTTTTTAACGTGGTAAGTTAGCCGTTCTCCAACTTTGACCTTGCGCTTCAGTAGAGGACGCGAATCGTGAGAAAGCTGTAACAGTCGAGTCAACTGTTTCCCAATCACAAGCTCTTTGCTCTCGATAGGAATCCATTTTTCTTGCTCTTTGACGAGGTAGAGGCTCAGGGTAGACTTGCTTGCCAGCGGGTCGTAAAGTTCGAGTTCTTCAGTTTGTGTCATCACATCAAGTGCTTTCATAGTTATGCTTCATCTAGTCCGGGTCGTCTTGATGGTCGCCCCACATATCCCAGAAGCTGGTCTGCTTGCCCTTAACCCTCTTTTGTCACTCTCGTGGTAGTATAAGCAGTGACACACCCCAAAAGCATTGCCAGTCCTATGGTAGACC
>NZ_JAUBRN010000020.1:0-103214 GCF_036701875.1 Microcoleus sp. MON1_C5
GTGAGGGTTCTCACCCAGTTCGACCGCTGCCAGGGGGTTTGAAAACTCTCGCGATCAAGCGTGAGGGGTAAGTTCCGTTTAAATTATCACACGATCGTAATAATGGTGTCAAGATAAAAATCTTAATACTCATCTACAAACTGCTCGTGAACCCATAGAAATTCGCGGCGTCTGTTCTGCACCCGCACCAAGCCACCAAAACCAGGATCTTTTGCTTTTAGCAGCGCGTGTAATTCTCGCAAAATCGAGCCTTGGGCGCGGATTGCTGCTTCGCCCTGTTGCCAATCAGGGGCATCACTTTCGGTAGACAAATTAGTCGCTAAATCGCTTCCTTTCAAGGTAGACTCGATGCTTTTTTGTCCGAGATCGAGTTCCTCTTCAATACCTTTGTAGGTGGCTTCATCTAGCATTAGCTTGGTTGCCGAGGCTGCGACAGGTAAGACTAGACTAAGGGTTCCGCTCAAAATTTTGAGATAGGGGGCTGCTTTGGTAAACCATTCGCGCGACACTTCCAATTCATAAACTCCCTTCTTTTTGTCGTTAGGATTTAAGGCGGGAAGCGGTTGACGAGAGTGTTCGCACCAGAGGGTAATTTGCAATTTTGTACTTATCAATTTTGGGCGATCGAAAAACTTCGGATCGACGGGCTTGAAACTGAACAGGCGCGGGCCATCTTTCGCTTCATCGGTGAACATTTGCATCAGCGACGCAAACTCCTCATCGATTTGGCTGAGAATCTTGCGCTGATCTTGAGACAATGACTCAAAACGTTCTTGACCTCGACGATCGACAATCGCTAAATCTTTGCGGATGATTTTTAGCTCGTCTTTGACAATATTTCGGAACTGCTGAATGCCGATTTCTTGGGAGGGGGGTGGGGTGGTCGGCGCGTTATTCAGCAGACGATCGATGTTTTGCCATTTACCACAGAGTGAACAGGGATACTCAGGACGATTTTCCTTTTTACTCTCAATTAATTGCTTTACCTCAAATAGCGCGTTTCCGGGCGCATTCATACCGCAAGTCGCAATGCAGGGAACCATCACATTACATCGCAATCCTTCCCAGAAATTCTCGACTAGCCATTTAATCTCTTCCGTCAGATAAGACAAAAACCGTTCTGGATAAGCTGCCCGCACGGTAATTTTTACATCAATGTTAACATATTCCAGCAAAGCCCGACCGTTGTAGTCGTTGTCAAGCATCAAACCCCGTTGCCAATGGATACTTTTTTCGTAATTGCAGCGCCCCAGTGAGTATTTGTGCAAGCGCACAATCAACTGGTAAAACAATCCTTCTGCTACTGCAAGTTGCCCTCGATCGTCCACAATCCGGCAGATTTGCACTTGTTGTCTGTCTCCCGCTTCCGGCTGCTGTCCCCAATTGGGCAATTCCGGGCGTGTATCGCGTACAAGTTGAGCAATCAAACTGGTATTGCTGGGTTTAGCTGGGTCGAGCACGACGCGGTAGGACAAATCGAAGCGTTCCATCAGCTTGAGAAAGATGGGATGTAGTTCTTGCGGGTAGCCGTCCTCGCCTGGAAACGGGGGATTACTCCATAATTCGCCCAGATGCTCAAAATCTACTAAACCGTTCCGGCGGCGTGTCAATTCATCATCGAGTACGAAGCTGATTGCCTTTGCCAGCCAGTCGGGTTTGAGGATGACGATATCCCGCAGTATTGGATCGTAATCGTAATGGATGATATGCCCCAAGGTATGGGAAATGCGAAGGAAAAGTTCTGCTTGTTCTTTATCGATTCCCTGTTGAGCGCAGATGGCAAGAACATCATCGTAGGGCAGATAGGCTTTGTCGTTTGTCTGCAAGATTTCCCGCACTCGCTGCCACTTGGCGGGAACGGAACGTCCCATTTCGGGAAGAGATGCGGCGACACTAGCAATCTTTTGTTTTAATTCTGCCAGCCCGGTGCAGAAGTTCCGATCGTCAGGTTTGCTGTCTATATGGAAGAAGTCAAGCACTGTATCGCTGCCGAATCGATCGTAAATTTCCTGTCTGTCAATGTCGGGTTGTCGCTGTCCGGGGCCGCCGTGGGTTGCGACTACTAGCACCTTGGCATCTGGTTCCCGATGCTTGATTAGGGTAATCCACTCTTTGACAAAGCCCTGCTGGGGGCCTTCCCGCGGCTTCCACACTACCAGATACACGGCGGGAGCACTGAAAAACAACTGGTGTGTCGATCGATAAACCGGTTGACCGCCAAAATCCCAACCATTGAGTGATATCTCTGTGCCACTGTCGGGATCGGTGATGATTACTGGCTTAATCTCAATCCCGTGAGTTGTAGGGCGACCTTCTATCCATTCATCTCCCCGCAATGCCCCCAACAGACAACTTTTGCCCACCTCGCCTTCACCAATCAAAATCAGCTTGGCTTCATTGAGTTCGATCTGTGCTTCTGCCTTTGCCCGCAGGTATTGCAAAACGGCTTCAGTGCTTTGCTCATAGGCAGCAGCGAGGTCAGGATTGAGAGGGTTGTTTTTGAGGTCAAGCAGTTGCAACCTGGCGAGGGATGCGATCGCCTCTGGCAGTTCCCTCAGTTGGTTGCCCGAGAGGAGAAGCCATTCCAACTGCGTGAGGGAGGCGATCGCCTCTGGCAGTTTCGTCAGTTGGTTGCCGGAGAGGAGAAGCAGTCGCAACTGGGTGAGGGATGCGATCGCCTCTGGCAGTTTCGTCAGTTGGTTGCCGGAGACGTTAAGCTCTTGCAACTGGGTGAGGGATGCGATCGCCTCTGGCAGTTTCGTCAGTTGGTTGTTGTAGAGGTAAAGCTCTTGCAACTGGGTGAGGGATGCGATCGCCTCTGGCAGTTCCCTCAGTTGGTTGTCGGAGAGGTAAAGCTGTTGCAACTGGGTGAGGGATGCGATCGCCTCTGGCAGTTCCCTCAGTTGGTTGTTGTAGAGGTAAAGCTTTTGCAACTGGGTGAGGGAGGCAATTGTCTTTGGCAGTTCCCTCAGTTCCAGACCCCTAAGATCGAGTTCTCTTGCTCGCTGTCGCCGTGCCCATTTAATACGCTGCTGTGCTTCCCGATCGCCCTCAGTTTCTAACATTGCCAATTCCTTGTTTGGATTTTTGTATAGTAAGTACGATCGCCTTTTGATATAAAAGGGCGATCGCCAGACATGATTTGATTTTGAATATTGCTTAATCTCACTTCAAAATAACATCAATATTTTGTCGATCGTGAGGTTTGAGTAAAGGAGAGAATGGAGGGTTTGTTAGAGGGTTAAGGCGAGGCCCAGCCTCTGGGAATGCGTTACCAGGCAGAGCCTGGGAACGAGCTAAACCCGGTTTCTGATTCCCTGCGCGATCGCCCAAGCATCCTAGAAACCGGGTTTCTGCGATAATTCTGGCATCTGCACCGAGATTTTGTTAAGAAACCCGGTTTCTGAGCCCTGCGCGATCGTGAGCTTTGAGCAAACTCGCCGGATCGGGCCCAGCCGGGATAATGCAGCCGGGATTCAGCGGGAACAAATTGCCGTAATAATCGCGCTTCACAGCCTCCAAATCGCAAGTGTCCGCAACTCCCGGTAACTGGTACAAGTCGCGCAGATAGGCTCCCAAATGCTCGTAATCTTGAATGCGGCGCACATTGCATTTGAACAAGCTGTAGTAAACGGCATCAAAACGGAATAGAGTAGTAAAAAGTCGCACATCTGCTAAAGTCACCCGATCGCCACAAAGGTAACGACTCCTCAAGAGCGATCGATCGATCTCGTCTAAAACAGCAAACAATTCACTGCAAGCCGAGTCATAAGCAGCTTGAGATTGCGCGAAACCGCAGCGATAAACGCCGTTATTGACCGATTGGTAAATCTTCTCATTCCACTCGTCAATTTGCGATCGCAAATCCACAGGATAAAGATCCATTTGAGGATTGCTAGCAAACTCGTTAAACTCCGAGTTTAGCATCACAATAATTTCCGAACTCTCGTTATTGACGATCGTCTTTTTCGAGTCATCCCACAGCACCGGCACCGTAGACCGCCCCTGATAGCCCGGTAAAGCCAACTGATAAAGTTCCGGCATCGTGTTGCAGCCAAAAGTCTCCGACTCCATCACCCACATTCCCCCTTCAGAGGGATAGACAATCGACACCGATATCGCATCCTCAAGCCCTTTGAGCGCCCTCGTCACCAGAGTGCGGTGCGCCCAAGGGCATCCCGTACCCACGAAGAGGCGATACCGTCCCGCAGCGGGCCCGTGAGGGTTGTCTGGTGCAGTGCTGACAAAGTTGCGGAAACTGCTGCTGGGGCGAATGTATGCTCCCGTGCGATCGGGCGGCGCTAGTTTTGACATCATTAATTGCCACATTGATGTCCAGACAAATTTGCCTAGCTTGACTGTTACGGATGAAGGAAGCGATTTGTTTTTCACAATGCGATAAAAAGAGGTTTGCTAAACATAATCTGCTTATTTTAACTCACAGCCGAAGGAAGAAGGAAGAAGGAAGAAGGAAGAAGGCAAAGTAAGCAATGGTTTCAGCAATTAATAATGCACTCCCGCCTTCCGGGCGGGCTAGGAGCAACGGCCCCCAATAAATTTAATTTTTGTAGAACAGGCATCTTGCCTGTTCTTTAAAATGATGAGCGACGAGGTTTGTTCCCTTTATATCTTGGATCATTTGCAATAAGGTTCTTCAGGGCGGGCTAGAAGCCCACCCCACAATAAAATTTAATTTTTGTGGAACAGGCATCTTGCCTGTTCTTGAGAATGATGAGCGACGACTTTTCTAGGATCTGCCAGAGGCTATTTCAGCATAAGCTCGATCGATCAATCGGCGAGCAACCGTCTGAATTCCCGTATGTTCGTAATAATTGGTAGTCATGTCTAAAAACGCGGCGACATAATCCAATTTGTCATCGGTAACATCAACGTATTGCTTGAGATGGCCTAAAACTATGGCGGGAGTTAAGCCGCGAGACTGTACTAAATTGTTCATCCAACCTTGCGCTGAGGCGAAAGTTGCTGTCACAAATCCGAACTTTTGTGAATTATTTGCGCCGGGAATTAGGTTGCTGATATTTTGGAAGGTTGAGTTTTGCTGCAAGGTTGAAGGATTCAATCCGCCTAGGGTATTTTGTGCTACTCTAATGAAGTCGGGTCCAAGGGGAATTAAACCGTCAGCACACACTAAAGCAGCCATCCGCATCACAGATTCGCCTTTGTAATGGGATAAATAATTACCAAAGCTTCCCACATTGTCAAGGGAAATATTGTTAAGTTTGCAGAAGGCAATTAGCTCGATCGCCACTTTGACGCACAAGTCGATCGTTTGAGTTGTGTCAGCTTTGGGAGTGAGGCGGTTGAGAAAGGAAAGAAAGCCGATATTTTCGCCGATTTTATTCGCCATAGCCGTTGCACCTAACGCACTGTCGGCGCTGTCTGCTAACTGGTAAAGCCTGACTACGCCTTGATATGGCTCGTTGGGGTTAGCGTAAAGCTCGATCGCGCGATCGCGAATTTTCCCAACTAATTTGCGCTTTGTTTCCCCTGTGACCGCTTGAATAGTATTATCAAAACCCGTGAGATTGTTCCACTCCCCCGGAACCACAAAATCGAGAGATTTTAACATCTTCACAGTGACGCCATTAGACGGCAAATTGTCAACCAATTCCACAATAGATTTGCTCATCACAAACTCCTGAATAGCCCGATTTAAAGTGTTCTATCAAATACTCCAACTTCGGGAAATCCGATTCCCGATTCCGGGTCAATTCCCCATAACTAAGTAGGCAAGCACAAATAAATATTAGACCACCAGCTCCAGTTTTGCAATCCTCAGAGCTTTTCTCTCTTCTCTAACTCTGCGTTCTCTGCGCCCTCAGCGGTTCATTAAAAAAAAGTCTTTTCCACAAAACATTTGCATTTCACTCGCCAGCACAAAGTTAAGTTTCATTATATTGACAGACTCAAAATCGCCTAAACGTGTTAAAATAGATGGCGCAAAATAGAAAAAGATAAAATATGACTGTTGCAATTAACACAACTCCGGGATTAGCCTCGCGCTTAGTAAATGGCGTACTTTCCATCAAGCCTTTGGCTAATCTAGCCAAGCACCAAGCGCGGGAAATGATGATAAAAAGAGCCGAAAAAATCGGAGTGCATTGGCGACAAGAATCCCAAGCACTTTTAGCTCGAAATTGGGATGCAGAATTGCTCAGCGTCCAAAATCCCGCTCTTGTTTACCCGAAATATTATCTAACTTCATTCCACGCTTATGAAAAAGGTAATATGAGTTGGGAAGCTGCTACAGAAGTTGAAGTGGCCGCCCGTACAGTTCACGCCACAATTTGGCCGGAAGCAGGTGCAGAAGGCGATGCTAAACTCCGCGCCAGCTATCACGAAGTCATCAAATCTCAAATTGCTTCTTCACCGCAAGATATTGTTGATTTGGGATGCAGTGTGGGAATGAGTACCTTTGCTCTTGGGGAGGTTTACCCGGAAGCGAAGATGACTGGGGTGGAGTTGTCGCCTTATTTTTTAGCCGTCGCTAAATACCGTTCCCAACAGCGAGAAGCTGAATTTTCCAATCAAAAATCTCCGACTTGGGTTCACGCTGCTGCTGAATCTACTGGTTTGCCGGCGGCTGCTTTTGATTTAGTTTCTATTTGTTTAGTTTGTCACGAATTGCCGCAGAAAGCTACTAGAGAAATATTCCGGGAAGCGAGGCGTTTGCTGCGTGTGGGCGGACATTTGACAATTATGGATATGAATCCTCAGTCGGAAGTTTATGCCAAAATGCCTCCTTATATTTTGACTTTGCTCAAGAGTACGGAGCCTTATTTGGATCAGTATTTTGGGTTGGATATTGAGGAAGCTTTAATAGATTCTGGTTTTGCACAGCCGACAATTACTTGCAATACAGTCCGACACCGCACTATTGTTGCTGAAGCAGTAAATGGTCAAGTTTGATGTTTGAAAAATGTGTGCGGTATAATAAAACTTTTAAGTCTATTATACCGCAACTGCGTTACAATTAATAGTTAGCCTGCTTCATCCTATGGGTGAGGAACTTCCCGTAAAGCTATGTATCAGTCTCCGAGGCTCATCAGGAAGCAGTAAAGCTATCGCATATCTAATTGGTCTTGAGTAGTTACAATTAATTATAAATTAACAGGTTACTGCAAATGTCTGACTTGTCGAGCATTGAAAAAGTAAAACTTGAAAAAATGTTTGATATGGAAGGTGGTTATGTTCTTGATTTTTCAAACAGAACTTTCCAGGAATTCATAATTGAAAATACAAACATTGACATATCTGACGGCAAGTACGATTACGCTAGCGGATCTAAAGCTAATCGATTAAAAGCCTTTTGGGCTAAAGAAGCTAACTATATTGTTGGAAAATTAATTTCACCTTTGTTGGAATATTGGAAAACAAAAAAACTGATAAATCACATAGAAATAAGCCAGGCGGAGCAAGCCTTGTTTGATGATTGCTATACAATAGCCGAACGACTTAAGCAAGATAGAATTGTTGAAAATATTGATGCCATTCAAGCATATTCTAATGACAAAGAGTTTTCTGTATTAGCAAAATCCATAAGGGAAAGTATTCAAAATAATGAGCCAGAAGTAGCATTAGATAGACTGCATACTTATATGGTGAAGTATACAAAGAAGCTATGCGATAAACATGGGATCAGTTATGACAAAAACAAACCATTGCATAGCCTTTTTGGAGAATATGTAAACTATCTAAGACAGCACCGCTTTATTGAGTCACAAATAACCGCAAAGATTCTAAAACATTCGACTAAAATTCTGGAGGATTTTAATCATGTTAGAAACCACCAAAGTCTGGCTCATGACAATCCTATTTTGAATTATCATGAGAGTGTTCTGATATTTACCAATGTTTCAAGCGCGATTAAGTTTATAGAAGCCATTGAAGCAGAAAAATCAGAAGTTGACGAACAAAACAAAGTTCAAGCAGAGTGGGATGAGATTTCCTTCTGAAGAGGTTTGCTGTTTTTGTCAATCCGCACCCTAACAATCCTGTTGCAAAAGTTATCGTTCCTGTTTACAGGACACCCCATCCTGGTTAAATACTTCCTCGATCTCTAAGTCCGCGCAGGCGGACTTCGTTTGTATAGTTGCGGTTTCACCCGCCCGATGCTCTTTTTACTGAGATTAACATATCGCGCTATGCTACCGTAGATACTTTTTCGTACTCTTCACTGTGTTTTTGCACTGCATCCCAGATATCAACTTTTTGCTGAAGATTAAGCCACAGTTGAGGGCCATTCCCCAACGCTTTCCCAATCCGAATTGCCATATCTACTGTAATTGGTCTTTGACCTAAAACAATTTCATTGACACTACGGCGGGATACACCAAGTATCTCAGCAAACCTGGTTTGAGTCATTTCAATATCTTCAAGCACATCTGAAATGACCTCGCCCGGATGTACTGGTCTAACTTTCCTCCCTTGAATAATGTTTTGTATGTCTTTCATGCAATTTTCCTTAAGCTTGAAGTTAAATTTTTAGATTTTGTTTTATGGGCTAGTGATAATCTTCCAGATCTATATCATATGCGTTGTTATCCTGAAATGTAAAAGTTATACGCCAGTTACCTGATACCTTTATTGACCAAGTTCCCTGTCTATCACCTTTAAGCTCGTGTAAATCATAGCCTGGTATTCTAATATCATCTATAATTATTGCTGTATCTATTACTTCAAGTCTTGCTCTTGTCCTTTTTTCAAGTTCTTTAGGAATTCCTTTTGCATTACCTTCCCTCAATAATCTTTCTAATGCTTTATTTTTAAAAGTTTGTATCATGTGAAATAATCCTTCAATCAAGGCTGAATATCCAGTTCATAGCACTTATATATATTAATTAAAAGTTTTTGTAACCTTTGAGATTACCTTACTACTGTAACCTATGAGGTTACAGATGTCAAGCCTAAAATGATTGCAAAAGCAAAAATCGCTCCCATCTACTAACAGGGCTGGATCTGGGAGAACGAAAAAGTGATCGTAGCGGCTGAGCTAAGCGGAGGGTGTTGGCGGTCAAGGACGCTCCACAACTGGATTTGATCGCAACTGCGGTACAATGAAGCGTTAGACAGCAGTCTGAGCTAGAACATTTTAATAAAATCCTAAAAGAAGGACATCTTCATGACCCCGACAGCCCCCTCTCAAAACGTCATCGATTGTTTGCAGGTTATTTTGAATGCGACTGCATCGAAAAATTACGAGCTTTTTACTACAGTCGGTGATGCAGGCTACAAAGCGGGCATTACACAACAAATGTTTGACGATGTTAGCGAGCAGCTCGCTTCACGCCTGCAAAAGGGATACTCAATTACTTATTTTGGTGAGATAAAACAAGGTAATTCTCCGATTTATTTGTGGAAGCTGAGTTTTGAAGATGGTGGAGATGAATTTGTGGCACACATGACGATGAATGGAGACAAAGTTGCTGGGATTTTCATCGAATAACATATCTTGCTTGATACGCCGTTTTACTGCAATGAATCTAACGCCGATCGCCCACAACCGTTAATCGGAATCGATCGGGCGGCACAAAGGTGATTCCCCGGCGCGCCGGACGAATTGGCCGATCGAGATTCGATACAAACTCACGCGAAGACAGCACCGTTGCTAAAACGAGCTTCATTTCAAACATCGATAACGCCATTCCGATGCAGCTTCGACTCCCGCCTCCAAACGGTAAAAATTCAGAGGCGGAAAACTTGCGATCTAAAAAGCGATCGGGATTGAACCCGGCCGGATTTTCGTAGGTTTCAGGGCGACGGTGCGCCAAATAGACACAGGGGATTAAAATCGTTCCCGGTTGATATGTATAGCCTTCGAGTTCGATCGTCCGTTTCACTTTGCGCGGCTGCGAAATTAAGGCAATTGGATACACCCGCAGCGCTTCCTTGCAGACTGCTGTTAAGTAGGGCGACTGCGAAAGCGCGATCGGATCGGGATTCTCGCCCAATTCATCCAATTCCTGCCGCAATCTAGCGAGACATTCGGGAAACTGATGCAGCCAGTAAAACGCCCAAGTCAACGCCGATCCAGTCGTTTCATGTCCCAACAGCAACAGCGTCATCAACTGATCGCGCAATTCTCGATCGCCGAGGGATTCGCCGGTGTCGTCGCGGGCCATCATCAACACTGACAGAATATCCGTGCGAGACGAATCGAGAGAATGCGATCGCCTCTCGGCAATTTCCGCATAAATCAGCGAGTCAATCTGCGCCATCTGCTGCAAAAACTGCCCCCACGGACTCCAAGGCCCCAAATTTTGCTGCAACGGTTCAAAGAAAAATTGCATGGAGTACAGCTCAGAGGTAATCGCCTCTAAAAGGTTGCTGAGCAATTGTTTCAGCCGTTCGTAGCGCTCTCCCGGCACTAATCCAAACACGACTTGCAAGATTACTTGCAGCGAAATTTCTGACATTTCTTCGCGGACTGCGATCGCATCTGGGGCTTTCCAGTCGATCGTCTGCTTTTTCGTCAAATCAACAATCAAATGCCCTTGACTGTGCAACTGTTCCCGATGCAGCGCGGGCATTAATAGCTGTCGCTGTCGCAGATGTCGCGGGCCTTCATTCATAATTAGGGATTCATTTCCCACCAGCGGGCGAAATACGTTGGTCACTTTGCCAAACTCAAAGGCATCGGCTAACGTCGTAAACACCGCCTGAATCGCTTCTGGACGGCCCAGAAACACCACGGGGGGCGAAGCGGGCCCCAACACGCGGGCGGTAAATGTATCGCCGTATTTGGCAGAGTAGCGATCGAAAAATGCGATCGGGTCAGCTACCAGCGAAAGCGTTTGGAACAAAGCAGGAGAACGAGATCCGGTAGGCAGCGTCATTGAAAAACTGGCGATACACAATATTTCTAGTGTATTTTGACATACTCCGAAGTTTTCGATCGACCTTGCAGCCTGAAATTTATCTGCGATCGATTGCGAAGGCAGGTAGCAAAAATAGTAATGCTATCGGGATCGATCGCAGATTGTATGGCTAGCTTCCCAACCTAACATGACTGTTTTACGCTCTACTCCCCAGCAATAGCCACCGAGTTCTCCGGATTCTCGAATGACTCGGTGACATGGAATTAGATAGCCAATCGGATTGTTACCGATCGCATTTCCTACAGCTCTAGCAGCAGTTGGGCGTGCTACCATTTGAGCTATAGTCTGATAAGTTGCGATCGCACCAAATGGCAATTTCAAAAGTGCTCGCCAAACTTGAATCTGAAAGTTAGTGCCTTTTACCAAGAGCGTTAGTGGTTTTTGCTCGCTGAAAGTTTCTGAATTGAAAATCAGGTCACGCAATGATTGAGTGGCTTGCTCATCACGAATGATTTCAGCGTTTTTCCATTCCAATCGCAGTCTTTGTTCGGCGGTTTGTTCGTCTGTTGTATCCAAGAAATAAAGATTACAAATACCACGGGCAGTTGTCGCGATTAGAGATTTGCCAAAGGGGGTATCATGAATGCCATAGCGAATTTGTAAACCTGCTCCGCCTGCTTTGAACTCCCCTGGTGACATTGCTTCTAAGTTCACAAATAAATCGTGCAATCGTCCGGGACTCGATAGTCTCACGTCCAATGTTAGGTCTAGAAGGCTTTTAGTGTGAGTGATTTTTGACTTGGCATATTCAACTGTTAGATATTGCAAAAACCGCTTGGGGCTAATGCCGGCCCATTGAGTAAATAGCCGTTGAAAATGATATTCACTCAGTCCTATGTGTTGGGCCACAGTTGCCAGATTGGGCTGGTTTAGGTGGTGTTGTCGCATAAAGGCGATCGCCCGAGCAATCCGGTGATAATCTTCGCTAGCATAGACACTCGCATTCTGCATCGCAATCATCTAGTCTAAATCAAGGGAATTTTGATGTTTCCTTACTTTAGCCATAGAGCAGGCTCAAAGCCACCCGTTTCTTGCGGTGAATGCAGTCAGTCAATTTTAGATTTTAGATTTTAGATTGAAGAAAGCGAGCTCACTGCTAAACCCGGGGGCTTGCGATGAGGATGAGCGAGCTTTTTTCTCGCTCCACGGATGCCTCGGGCGACTTGTAACCAAATTTATTTCGGTCAGTCACTTAACCGAACTTTCGCTCTCACCCTCCCCGCAACTGCGTCACCAAGTGAACTAATTCCGGTAAAATTAGCTTTTCCACAGCTAGTTTTACACCATTGCTAGAGCCCGGAAGAGAAAAGACTAACTTGCCTTGATACACCCCTGCAACTGCGCGAGAGGCGATCGCCCTCGAACCAATTTCTTGATAGCTCAAAAACCGAAATATTTCACCAAATCCTGGTAAAATCCTGTCTAGCAAACTCTCCATCACATCATAAGTCGTATCTCGGGGAGCGATGCCCGTGCCGCCGTTAAAAATGATTGCATCCACATCTTCACGCTGGGAAAAAGCCTGCATTTGCAATACAATTTTGGCCGCATCATCTTTAACAACAGTGTAAGCTACCACAGAGTGACCCGCATCTTTTAGCAGCTTCTTAGTTAACAAGCCACTATTGTCTGTTTCGGCCGAGCGCGTGTCGCTAACAGTAATGATAGCGCAGTTTACGGTTATTTTAGATAAGTCGGGGTGAGGAATTTGCGTCATATAACAGATGTTGAAGGAAAAAGTAAGAAGCAAGAAGGAAGAGGAAATCAGGAAAAGGGAAGAGGGAAGAAGTCATTAGTTAGTTGTGATTTATTAGTTATTAATTATTCATCATCAAATAACTAATAACTAATAACCAATAACCAATAACCAATGCCCCATGCCCCATGCCCCATTCCCCATTCCCTATTCCCCATCAATTATGCCTTGCTAAATCCTAAGCCGTTTGCTTCCGAGTAGCGTTCCATAAAACGCATAAATCGATCCCATTCTTCGGGATTTCTCATTAGATAAAGAGCTTCCAAACCGGCAGGCTGACCGTTGATGAACTTAGCCTTAACCTCGCGAGTGAGGATTTCGCCTTCTTCGTCGATCATGTACATTCCAGTAATGTCTTCGGTACTGGTGCTGCTGAGAGCTTTGGGATTTTCAAAGATAAATGTGGCAGTGCCTTGAGCTCCCGTTTTAGAACGGGTTAGGCGCACTTCGGGCACAGCCTCTTCGTCTATACCCCGAGAAAATTGAATTTTAGCCATAATCTGACAGTCAAACCTTAAGGATTGCTTAATTTCTTAATGTTTAATCATAAAACGATTCGGGTACTCGCAAATCAAGACTTGGGACAGTGGGAGTGGGTGAGACTGGGTGAAAGTGGGTGAGAGTGAGGCAATTGGAGACAAGGGCGAGGGGATATGGGTTAGTTCTTTGTACCCCAAGTTATCCTCTCCCTTGTCTTCCAATTTCCTTAGACGATGTAAGGAGAGTTAATAGGATCGGCCCGCTTTGTGGCTACCATAGTTTGGTAGATGAGGGCGGATATCTCCCCACGGGTGATGTCGTGGGCGGGGCAAAGCTTTTCGCGCGCGGGATAGTTGACCACGATTTTGCGCTCTGTGGCGGTTGCTATCTCGTCGGTAGCAAAACTGGGAATCTGAGCTCGATCGACATAAACGCTCAAAGAATTGGGGTTGCCGCCCGCCAACTGCAAGCCGTTTACCAAAGAAACGATCGCCTGAACTCTAGTCAAATTCTGCTCCGGGCGAAACGTGCTGTCTGGATATCCAGCCAAAAAGCCAGCTCGATTAGCTTGGTCGATCGCTCCCTTGGCCCAAAAATCCGCCGCCACATCCTTAAAAACCGTCGCCTCACGGCGCGGCACCAATTCAAACGCCTTCGCCAGCATAGCCGCATACTGAGCTCTAGTTACAATCTCGTAAGGTTGAAAAGTGCCGTTGGGAAACCCGCTAACAATATTCATCTTTGCCAAGCGATCGATAAAATCTTTGGCCCAATGCGTGGTGATGTCGCTAAACTTTAGCCCGCCAGGAGTCGGAGTTGGCGTCACATTGCCCAACTCAAATAAACCTTTCACCCGCGAAGAATTGAGCTGATTTCCCACCGCAGAAATCTTAACCCCAGTCGCGTTTTGCAAGTCTAATTCACCGTTATTCTGAAAAATATTGCCGCCCAAATCTTGAGCAGTACCAATATCTGGCAGCGACTTCCCCCCCGCAGTCAAACCGTCTTCGGTATTTTTTTCAATGCGATTCTTGCGTAAAATCGGCTTAGATTCCCCCGCTAAAACTATACCGGAGCGATTTTCCAAAATTTGGTTATCAGCAATCAAAGGAGCCGACTGAGCTTGCAGAGAAATGCCGAAACCCGTCTTTTGAAAAATATTGCGCCGTATTGCTCCTTTAGCAGTTCCCGCCACAATCACCCCAGCGGCGGAGTTTCCCACAAATATGTTGTCGAGAATCGCAGGATTAGCAGTGCCCGTGGCAAAAACGCCTTCGCCCTTACAAAGTGTGAAACTGCAGTTAGCCACAGTCGGAGAAGTTGACTCAATCCAGACTCCCGTGCCGCGAGTATCGAGATTAGTAACAGTTACTCCGCGCAATTCCGAATTAGTTGCTAGCAGTATCGTGATATTTTGGCCCGCAGCGGTGGGACTGACAAATTTGCCGCTGCCTTGAATCAGAATGCCTCTACCTTTGTTAGTTTCATTGCCAACAACTTTTACTCCCGAGGGAATTTCCAAGGGGAATTTTTCGCCACTAGCAGCGCTGTAAGTTCCCGGTGCTAATTGAATAGTGCTTCCCGATGCAGCGCGGGCGATCGCGCGCGCTATAGTTTTGAATGGAGCCGATTGGGTGCCGACTGCGGAATCGCTGCCTGTTTGCGGGTTGACGTAAAGTGTTGCCATGTTTTTGTTAAAGAGATAATTGGCGATCTAGCTTTTGTGCAATTTTCATTGTCTGCGAACTTGACCCCGGATTTATATTCACCTTTGATTCCGGAGATTATTTAATTGCACGATATCCGTAATATTACCTCTCAGGAGTGGCAACCGCAGGGGGATTGTCCCTACAAATCACTAAACTATTAAGTCTTGGGTTAGGAACCGGGTTTCTTGGCTCCGGTTCCACCTAAAAATCAAGAGTTTTAGTTAAGAAAGCCGATTTTTTTTCGTTTTCAGTCAGCAGATGGTAAGGCATTTATTTCTGGGTGTAATCCGTCTTAACTGCCCGCCTATTTCACAATACAATACGCCTCCAAAACCACTAAAATTTCATTCTGAAAAACCGTACAACTTGTGATTGCTGAAGCTAAGGCGGGAATTTTTCCTTGTTGGAGAGAAAGCATCGCCTCCGGTGTAGAATCAAATTGATTTAGCCAGCCATCATCCTTTACATACTGAAGACTCAAAGCATGGCGATCGAGCAACCAAAAATCAACTCCATATTGATTTATAAAATTTTGCAATATAGCTCGCTCGGGAGTGTATTGAGCGCGAATTAAATCGTTAAGTCGCTGCCGATATTTGCTGTAGTAGCCTTTCTGATACGGCACTGCATATTCCTTTGCAACCAAAACTGAACGCTGACTAAATGTTGGCAAATGGTCAGTTTCTGCCGCGATTGAAGCAATCAAGATATCTTTAGGTTGTTGCTCAAAAAATTTGTACAAACCCGACATTTTACCTTCTACATACCCCACTGTGGGAAATTTTTGTACCAAGCAGGGATAAAGGACAACGGCGATAGCGATTATCGCTGTCGTAATTAGTGCCACTAGATTTTTTATATCAACTATTGTTGCGGTTTTTGATGCCCAATGACCAACTGCATCGATAATTAAAGTTAGGGTAATCGCAGTTATTAAAACAACAATAAATCGCAAGCTATAGGCCGTATAGCGACCAGGTTGATAAAGCTTAAAAATGGTAGCATGAGCCGCGAAAAACATCGCCGAGGATGCTAAAAATAGCTGAAGCAAAAGCCAGATTTTGCTTTGAATCTGATTTGCTAAGGGAAAAGCCGATCGCAAAAACACCAGCAGCGGAAATAACAGCCCGACACAGTGAGTGACAGGCGTAAACAGCGACTTGGGAAACATCCCGCTGCCCCGCCCTGTCAACCAATAATCTTTGGGATTTGGACGAAAAAAAGCATTTCTGCCGCTGGGCACAAATTCGGCCATTTGCTTCGCTTCTGCTGCGGTATAAGTTGGGCCAAATTCAGACTTATCTAAGGCATAGGGCAGCATTACTAAAAAAATAACTCCCAAACCTGTACTGCAAAATAGATAATTAGTACGATCGCCCGACAAGCGCAAACCGCCGTTTTTCCAGCATAGCAGTCGCAAAACTAAAATTCCGGCAGCAACCAAGGCGTAAGGAGGATAGAATAGTCCGATGAGGGCGATCGCTCCCAAACAAGGCAGCAACGAACTGCGCGACAAATAATATAAAAAAGCAAGGAATATTGGATATATAAAAGCTCTTGCCGTTGTGGAAGCCAAATCATCCGTCATCCACATATGCTGATTTAACAGCAAAGATGCAATAAATCCAGTCATCGGCACTGGCAGCATTTCTAGGCAAAGACCAAAACAGTAATAAGTCGAGATTAACCCAAGAAATAGCGGCAATATTTTGTGAAAAAATAGCGGATGAATGCCAACTGTTGCAGCTAATTTGTAGAGCGTGCTGTATCCTGCGGGGGCGACTGATTGAAAGTAATTAGCAATGAAATCGTTGGGGAATAATTCAGGATCGACAAACCGCATCATCCAGAAAACGTGCTGCCTCGCATCGTCTTGCACCATATACTCGGCCCTGAAGGCTTGCTTGAGTCCTAAAACAGCATAAAGTGCAGCAAATGTCAAGCTCAAAGTCAACCAAAATATTGTGTGCGATCGGGATTTGCGATCGACTGTAGCAGTTAGAAATTTGTGCAACCGAGCTATTAATACCATTTGAGATTTGAGATTTTAGATTAAAGAATTGAGCAGGACTGATTCTCAAAACTGAGATTATATCATGCCCGGTCAATTACCCCTAATAAAAAGTGTTTGTCGTGAGGACTAAAGTCCTCACGACAAACCGCTTTACTTTCAACTTCGCCGTATTTTAGATTATTTTCCCGGCCACACACCCGCAATTTTAAGGCGAATCCGATACAGACTTGTATTAGCCGTAATGTAAAGCGTTTTGCGATCGCTTTCTCCCCAAGCCACATTAGTCGCCGTCTCAGGCACAGAAATCTTCCCCAAAAGCTTGCCATCCGGCGAGAAAATCCACACTCCCCCCGGCCCGGTGGTGTAAACATTCCCCTCTACATCAACTTTTAAACCGTCGGGTACTCCGCTTTGACTGGCGTCTTTTAAATCTGCAAAAAGCCGCTCATTTGTAACAGTTCCGTCTGGTTTTACATCGAAAACGGCAATGTATCCCGCTTCCGAATTGTTGACATAAAGTTTTTGCTCGTCTGGTGAAAACGCGATGCCATTGGGCAGCACCAAATCCTTAACCAGCAGAGTTAATTTTCCGTCGGATGCCAGCCTGTAAACACCGTAAAAACCCAATTCTTCCTGATCTTTAGTAACACCGTAGGACGGATCGGTAAAATAAATGCTGCCGTCGGATTTAACAACCAAATCGTTCGGACTGTTGAGCCGCTTGCCCTCGTATTTATCCGCCAATGTGATAACTTTGCCATCTTTTTCAGTGCGGGATACGCGGCGATTTTCGTGTTCGCCAGTAAGTAAGCGGTTTTCTTTGTCTAAAGTATTCCCGTTGGCTTTTCCCGAAGGGGTGCGAAATACCTCAACTTGCTGATTTGAGGCTAATTTATAGATAATATTGGCGGGAATATCGCTGAACAGCAAAAAGCCGTCTGGATGCCAAAGCGGGCCTTCTATAAATTGAAAATTGCCAGCGACTTTTTCTAATTTCGCACTGTCATCAACAATATCTTGCACGGCGTTTTTTTTCTCCTTGTTTTCCGTCTGGGCGGTCAACTTTGTTAAGTTACCCCTGAGTTTTTGGCTGGGGTTGCTGACTGCTAAACTTAATACTATCAACAACAAACTAATTGTAGCAATTTTGATTGTCATGTTTGCTCATAAGTGAATTACTCCCTTCCCACCATAAGATTACCTATCTCCTTGTTTACTTCTTCCTTTCTTTGTGATAAGAGCGGTATCCCGCCGCTGCGGTAACACGTCGAAAGCGGTTCGTCAACTCACTATTTTGATAAAAAAAAGATAGTTTAGAGCGGTATTAAATTCTAGAGTACCGTATGTAACTAAAAAAAAGAAGCTCGCATTTTCGAGCTTAATTATATTTAACTTGAAACGTTTCACCTGTCAACTTTCAAGCAGCAAATGATATAAATAGCGAGGCAATACCGATCGCGATCGCCCCTATAGCCATCACAACAGACCAGAAGCGGTGATAACTCTTAACCGTCGTACCGCTATCGCTTTCAAGCTGAATCAAATCCATCCAAGGTGCAACACCCCGGCGGAACCAACCCAAAGTCCTAACATCCATTCCAATCAAGCTTTCAACCCGTTTCATGCCAAACATAAAATTACCAAGTGGCCCAAAACGAGAAGCATAGCGCAGATAAATCATTCCCGTTCTGTCTTGCAATTTTAAGTCAGAACCGAAGGTATAACCCGCGTCGCCGCGACCAATTAATTCGCCTTGTAGTTGCGCCGGTTGACCCCGCAAGGGACTTGCGTAAGGGTCAGACATTAAGGTTAAAACATCCAAGTGTTCTGCTTGCTCGTAATTCGGGAACATCACCAAAGTCTTGAGCAAAATTCCTGTACCTAAACCGATTAAAGGACAAGCAACCATCATCATTGGGTTTACAGCATACAGCGAAATGCCGATCGCAAAACCCACCGCTAAGCCCAGAGTTTCTGCACTGTACAGTAGTAAATCGAACACAAAATTTCCGTACAATTTCCGCTTGCTCAAATCGTTGCCTTCGCCGACAATCCGGCCCATGTCAAACTCAATATCCAAGCCTAATTGTTCGGCATAAGTGCTCAAAGCGCGAACTCGTTTACCAGTCAGGGGGTGAGTAGAGTTCAACTCCATCCACCAACCCCACGGATTAAACATATCCCACAGAAACACTCGCCCAATTTTTTCCGGTTCCGAAGTAATCCTGTAAGCAGTCCCGGTAGATGTGGCAGCTTTGGCATCGTAAATGCCTAAAGCGCGAGTTCCTTCTAATAAGCGGCTGGGTTCGGTGGCTCTTTGTCCTTCTTCCAAAATACCGTAAGCAATTTTTACCAAAGCGCGAGACAAAGCGTTGGGATTTCCGGTTGTTTCGGCTGCAAAATGGTCGGCAAAATATTCTCGCGTCCGCGACAAATACAGCAATAAATAAGTGCCAGCAATGTAAAACAAATAAGCAACACCAGCTACAGTACCGGCCGCATCTTTAGCTTTGTTGCCACCACTTCGACCCATCCTGTGAGCTGTAGTGTAAATTAAATAAGTAATCTGCACCAAAGTCGAAGCTAAAGTCATTACTGCAAAGTCCCAGTGGACGATGTGACCGAGTTCGTGGGCGTAAACAGTGGCAATTTCCTCGTCGTCTAAATAGGTAAAAAGACCTTGACTGACGACTAAGCGAGCGCGGTTTGGAAATGAACCGTAAGTAAAAGCAGTAGGGTTTTGGTCGTCGATAATTCCTAAAGGCGGCTGCTGGAGTTTTTTCTGCTTGCAAACCTTCTTAATAACTTTCGCTGTTTCGGGACTTAGGCTTTCAATTTCTGTTAGGGAAACCCAGCGAGTATGGTATAGCCAGTTTTGGCTTAAGTCCATCAAGTAAGGCGATAGGAAAAAAGCAGCGATGTTAAAAATCAGAGTTATCGGAAGTGCGATCGCCAATCCGGCGACTGGATCGGGACTGTTGAGAATCAAAACTGAGGCTAAAGATAGCGCTAACACCATACCAAATAGCATGGTAATGGTGACGCCGGAAGCTAAAACGAGATTTCCGCCTGTTTTCTGTATCAGTTTAACGCCGACTTTGGCGGCTCGCCCTGCCTTGCGTAAAGGGGCGTGAGATGACATAATAATCTCCAAAGGTTATTGACAAATGGAAATGACCGTGGGATTTTATCTATACTTCACTGTTTTAACCTGTTAATACGGATTGCTGTAAGGGGTGTCAACAAAAATATAGAATTTCCTCTAGAATTGTTAAGATTGAAAACCGCCCAGAAATTTATTTTTGCGGATTCAATTCAAAACTCAAAATTCAAAATCCAACAATCAAAACTATTTGAAAGTTACTGCCATGTCTATTATTGAAATTGCCCAAAAAACGCGCGTATCTGCTAGAAAACTGGCCGTTTTGTCCGCTGATGCCAAAAATCAAGCTATTGAAGCTATTGCGAAAGCTTTAGAAGCTGCTGCGCCGGATATTGTGGCGGCGAATGCGGCTGACTGCAAGGCGGCTGAGGCTGATGGAATTGCGAAACCGCTGTACGATCGCCTAAAGTTGGATGAGAGCAAGTTGAAAAGTGCGATCGCGGGCGTGCGCGACGTTGCGAAACTCCCTGAGCCGATCGGTGTCGTGCAAATCCACCGTGAATTGGATACAGGATTAATTCTGAAGCGCATCACCTGTCCTTTGGGCGTTTTAGGCATTATTTTTGAAGCGCGCCCAGAAGCTTTAATTCAGATAGTATCCTTGGCAATTAAATCGGGAAACGGCGTCATTCTCAAAGGCGGCAAAGAAGCAGTCCGTTCCTGCGAAATCTTGACAAAAGTGATACATCAAGCATTAGCTGAAACCGCAGTCAATCCCGAAGTCGTGCAGTTGCTGACCACGCGGGAAGAAACAATCGAACTGCTCAAAATGGATGAATATGTAGATTTGATTATTCCCAGAGGTTCTAATTCCTTCGTGCGTTTTGTGCAAGAAAATACGCGAATTCCCGTCTTGGGACACGCCGACGGAATTTGTCATTTGTACGCAGACAAAGCGGCGGATATTCAGAAAGCCGTAGAGATTTCTGTAGACGCAAAAACCCAGTATCCAGCCGCCTGCAATGCCATTGAAACCTTGTTAGTTCACAGTGCGATCGCCGCCAAATTCCTGCCCGCTGTTGCCGAAGCTTTGCAGCAGAAAAAAGTCGCACTGCGGGGAGACGAAAAAACTCGCGCCATCCTCGAAAATATTGCCGAAGCGACAGAAACCGATTGGTCTACAGAATACAGCGATTTGATTTTGTCAATCAAAATAGTAGATTCTGTCGAAGAGGCAATTAACCATATCAATACATACGGTTCCAGACATACAGATGTCATTGTTACCGAAGACAGCGAAGCCGCCGAAACTTTTTTAAATGGAGTAGATGCGGCCGGAGTTTATCACAATTGTTCGACTCGATTTGCCGACGGTTTCCGCTACGGCTTCGGTGCAGAAGTGGGGATTAGCACGCAGCAAATGCCACCTCGCGGGCCTGTCGGTTTAGAGGGGTTGATTACCTATAAGTATCGAGTTGTTGGAGATGGCCATATTGCCGCGAGTTATGTAGGGAAGGATGCGAAGGAATTTACACATCGAGATTTGTAATACAAGATTTACGCAACTGGCATAATTAGTATGGTGCGTCAGAATCCGAGTTCCTGAATAATCACCCTAGAACTGCGTCTGACGCACCCTACAACTGGATAGAACTGTGACACTTACCTAAGTCCCGATTATGACAGAAAATCCAAATCAACCCAGAGAATACGATGCTGTCCTTGGCGGTGAATCTCAAGTGCCAATGGCTGCGGCCGTTTTAGGCGGGATTCCCGGCGTTAAAAGTCGGTTAGCTTCTCCCATTGTTGAGGTGAAAATTGCTGCATTGTCTGAAGCGCTGAAATATGGAGATCCAGGTTTAGAATTAATAATTGGGGCACTGCAAGATGAATCAATCGCGGTGAAATTTGCAGCCTATGCGCTGCTGAAGGATAGAGATGAACCAAATCTAAAGCAGCAGTTCCAAAAATATTTGCCTACTTTTGAGTTTGATGTAATAACAGTAAATGCTCAAGGAAAAGAAAACAGTCGTCGCCGTCATTATGCTCACTTCTTCCCCGAAGACTTAGGGAATGGAAGCGTACTGGAAATGGTTTATATTCCCGGCGGCACATTTATGATGGGTTCCCCAGCAACAGATAAATATAGAAGAGATAATGAAAGTCCGCAGCATCAAGTGACAGTACCTGCTTTTTTTGCAAGCAAATATTCCATCACCCGAGCACAGTGGCAAGCACTGATGGGAAACAACCCATCGTGGTTAAAATTTGAAAAACGTCCTGTAGAAGTATCGTGGGATGAGGTCGTCGAATTCTGCGATCGACTCTCGCAACAAACCGGGAAAAAATATCGCCTATTGAGTGAAGCAGAATGGGAATATGCGTGTCGTGCGGGTACAACAACCCCATTTTATTTTGGGGAAACCATTACCCGGCAATTAGTCAACTGTCACCCATACCCCGAAGATCCCCGCGACGGACCACTCCCCTGGTCACGACCAATCGATGTCGGGAATTTTCCCCCCAATGCCTTTGGACTGTACGATATGCACGGCAATGTTTGGCAATGGTGCAGCGATAGGTGTCACGAAAACTATAACGGCGCACCAACTGACGGAAGTTCCTGGGAAACCACAAATAATTACCGAGTGATGCGTGGGGGCTCCTGGCACAACGAGCCAGCCACTTGCCGCAGTGACTTTCGCTGCTTGATCCCGGACGGTTGGGCGGCGTACGGGGGTTTTCGCGTAGCGGTTTCTTCCTCGTCCTAGTTTTCCCGGCAAAGACTCTTCTTTACCCTTGAATTCTCTGTACTTTTTCCTTTTCCATGACGGCAGAAGGGCGATCGAAATCGCATTTTACCTAAATTTTAAAAGAGAAAGCAGTTAGAAGCTTTCAAAGAGCATAAGTTAGGAGAAAAAGTAGGTGAATAAGCGCGATCGCAGTAGGGATGATTTTAAGAGTGCGCTGTTATATTATTGTTTGTTTCCGACATAGATGGCTGGTAAAACCCACCCACTAGCCTGTAGATACTGCATCTTAAGCCAAGTGTCCCTTCTCCTTAATCCATCCCAAAAAAAGCGATCGCCCTGACATTCAAACAAACTTAGCTACAATAAGCTATACTGTGCTCGGCGACTCCCCAACTCGAACAATTTGCCGTGGTTTATGTCTAACTCCTCCCTCCTCGCCCCCGGTTCGACTCTCGAAAAACGGTACCGCATTCTCCGCGAATTAGGTCGCGGTGGCTTCGGGCGGACTTACCTCGCCGAAGACATCAACCGCTACAACGAATCTTGCGTACTCAAAGAGTTTTCTCCGGTGGTTCACAGCCCGAAAGCTGCCGAATTGTTCGATCGCGAAGCGAGTATGCTTTACCACCTCCAACACCCGCAAATTCCAAGGTTTCGAGAACTTCTGCGAACGGATTTGGGCGGGAATCCATCTTTATTTTTAGTGCAAGATTATATCAAGGGTCAAACCTACGAAGAAATATTGATATCGCGCCAGCAGCAAGGTAAAAATTTTACCGAAGCCGAAGTTACTCAACTGCTATTTCAGCTTTTACCAGTTTTAGAATACATCCACTCAAAAAATTTAATTCACCGCGATATTTCCCCGGATAATATTATTCAGCATGATGCTGACAAACTACCATTTTTAATTGATTTCGGTTCTGTCAAACAAATCGCAGCCAATGCCGTAGTTCAGTTTAACGGACAATCGGATACGGCGATCGGCAAACAGGGTTATTCGCCGGCAGAACAAATCCGGCTGGGTAAAGTTTCTGCCGCTAGCGATTTGTACGCTTTAGCCGTCACGGCTTTGGTACTGCTAAGCGGCAAAAAGCCTCAAAAATTGTACGATATCAATAATAAAACTTGGGATTGGCGATCGCACGTCAGTGTCAGCCCAAATTTAGCCAGCGTATTGGATCGGATGTTAGCAGAACAACCGGGCGATCGCTACCAATCTGCAAAAGCAGTCCGCGAAGCACTCAAAGATCCAAAACTATCTCAAATTGGCAGTATAATTTCCCAAATGGTGACAATGAACTTTGTCGGCCGCCCTTTCAAAAACACCACTCAAACTGCTACTAGCAATCATACTCCTGTTCACCAAAATCCTCAACTGGTTAATAACAACAGCACATTCAACTTAATTCCTTGGAAAATCCTAGGGAGTTTAAGTGTCGTTTTGGTGCCAGGAATGTTAGCTTTTAGTGTAGTCAAATCAGGTTTCACGTTGCCCAAGTTGCCGGATTTACCTAAATTTACTTCGCGCCAGCAACCTCCCGATACATCCTTAGAGGAAGCCGAAATAATTCGTCAAGAAAACATTGGTAAACGGCGCAAAAATCTCAACATTAATCAAGATATTTTCTATCAAAAAGTTGATGAATTATATTACAATAAATATCCACAATTACAAGGGCGCAGCTTGACAGAAAAGCCAGAAGATGCTGAAATTAGGCGGAAATGGTATGAAGTTGCTGAGGATTTACTGGACAAGTTGGAGAAAGGAGGAGAGTTGTGAAATTTAAGAGAGAATAAGAGTGATTGAACCGCAGAGGGCGCAAAGAGCGCAGAGGGAGAAGGAAAAGGGCAAAAAAAGAGAGGGAAGAGAAAGATAACTTTATCTGGTTTAATACAAATTGGTATAGACAACGCACTTTTAGTTTATTGCAAAATGGATTCTATTCAACTTACAGGAATTCGCTGTTACGGATATACGGGCTATCTGCCGGAAGAGCAAGTTTTGGGGCAGTGGTTTGAAGTGGATGTTACTCTCTGGCTCGATTTATCGCAAGCTGGAAAAAGTGATGATATTCAACATACTCTTGATTACCGCAGCGCAATTACTCTGATTCAAAAGCTAGTCCAAGAGTCGAAATTTTTATTAATCGAACGCCTAGCAGATACTATTGCTCAAGCGCTTTTAGAACTACCGTTAGTGGAAAAAGTTAAACTACAACTCTCGAAACCTGCTGCCCCCATCCCTGATTTCGGGGGTAGAATTACTCTAGAAATTACTAGAAGTCATTAGTCATTAGTTCTTAGTCCTTAGTCATCAGTCTTTAATCTGCATTAGTTTGTCGCTAATGACTGATGACTGATGACTGATGACTATTGATTAATTACCACTTCAGCAAGTTAAATTCTTCCATGTCTACGGTATTGCGGTTGCGATAAATCGCCAAAACTATTGCCAAACCCACCGCAGCTTCAGCCGCCGCTACCGTAACTACAAACACGGTAAATACTTGGCCCTTAACTTGTACAGGGTCGAGATAATTGGAGAAACCCATCAAATTGAGATTGACAGCATTCAGCATCAACTCGATCGACATCAACACGCGCACTGCATTTCGGCTGGTAATCAAACCGTAAATACCAATACAGAAAAGTGCGGCGGCTAATAACAGGAAATACTGGAGTTGCAGTTGCATAAATTTTTTGAGTCTTTCTCAATCAACATTACTACAAGACAGAGAGATAGGTGCAGTGAACACCCTACTGTAGCGTGTCTAAATCATTCATACACTAGCGGTAGTGATAGGTACCTACCTCCGAGCGGGGCAACCACGGGTAAATTGCCCCTACCTTAAATGTACGAATCATTTAGACTAACTACTTTTACTTAGATTCTGGCGAAGACACATCTCCGGCAGAAACTAATTCGCGAGGCCTTTCCGGCAAACTCAAAGCAGGTGTTTCGGATAGCTTCTTTGACAGTTCATCCGGGAAAAAATCGCGGCGCGCCAAGACAATTGCTCCCACCATTGCCATCAACAAAAACACTGATGCTAACTCGAAAGGCAGCAAAAAGTCGGTGAAGAAATGTTTGGCGATCGTGACGATCGAACTTTCTGCCGGTGCTCCAGTCGTTGCCACAATAGCCCAAGGAGTAGACACCACCATCGTACCCAAAAGCGCAAACAAGCCTACGCAAACTACTGCTGTTGCTACTTGACGCACCCAAGCGTTGGGAATTATGCGGAAATCTTCTCGCTTGTTCACCAACATAATCGCAAACAAAATCAAGACGTTAACAGCGCCAACATAAATCAATACCTGCGCTGCTGCTACAAAGTCGGCATTCAGCAACAAGTACAAGCCGGCAATGCTGGTAAATACGCCGCACAGCAAAAAAGCTGAGTAAACGATGTTGGATAACAGCACTACTCCTAGTGCTCCTCCAATCATCATTACGGACAGTATGCCAAATGAAACAATTTGAACCCCTTCAGCTAGATTCACAATTTTTTATCCTTTGGTAATTGGTAATTGGGAATTGGTAATTGGGCATGAGGACATTGGGCATTGGGCATTGGGCATTTGTTAGTAGTTATTTAGTTATTAGAAAAACTACTAACAAGTAAGCACTCATCACTAATTACTAACTATGCCCCATGCCCCATGCCCCATGCCCCATTACTTACTTTTCGATAATTTCCTCTGGACGCAGACCGGCGCGGCGATCGGTGTAGGAAACTTCATGGGGGTCGATCGCACCTTTCGGCAAGTAAGCGAATTCCCGCATCGGTGTCACCATCGGGTCATCTGTAACCTTGTAGGGCAAACGTCCGAGGGCCACGTTGTCAAAATTCAATTCGTGGCGCTCGTAGGTGGCTAACTCATATTCTTCTGTCATCGACAAACAATTAGTCGGACAATATTCTACGCAGTTGCCACAGAAGATACAAACACCGAAATCGATACTGTAGTGCTTGAGTTGTTTCTTCTTGGTTTCTTTGTTAAATTCCCAATCCACTACAGGTAAGTTGATCGGACATACCCGAACGCAAACTTCGCAGGAGATGCACTTGTCAAATTCAAAGTGAATTCTGCCCCTAAAACGTTCGGAAGGAATTAATTTTTCGTAAGGATACTGCACCGTAATCGGGCGGCGTCTCATGTGGTCAAAAGTAACACCTAGACCTTGACCGATATACTTAGCAGCTTGAAAACTTTCTTTGGCGTATTCGCCTACTTGATTGAGGAATTTTAACATGGTGTTCTCTCTCTGTACTTGAGTTTTTGGTAATAGCTAATTGATAATAGGTAATTGGTTAACAGCTATTTTTTTTAGCTGTTGCCATTTACCTATTATCAATTAACCGCCAAAAGCAAAGGGAAAGGCAAGCTTCAAAGCTGCGGTCAATAGCAAATTAACTAAAGCAACGGGCAGCAAAAACTTCCATCCCAAATCTAGCAATTGGTCGATCCGAACTCGCGGCAGAGTCCAGCGGAGCAGAACTGCCAGAAACAGGAAAAAGTAGGCTTTCAACATGGTCATTGTAATGCCCAGCAAGCCAGTAATTACCTGCAACCAAGGAGTCGTCTCGCTCAATCCCAGCGCATTTGTCAGCACTTCGACAGGAATCGGGGATTCCCAGCCACCGAGGTACAAAACTGCTACTAGCAGGCAAGAAAGGACGAGGTTAACGTAGGAAGCGATATAGTACAAAGCAAATTTCATGCCTGTGTACTCAGTCTGATATCCTGCTACCAATTCTTCTTCTGCTTCCGGGAGGTCAAAGGGCAACCGTTCGCATTCTGCTAGTGCGGAGATCCAGAAAATCAGGAAACCTGCTGGTTGCCGCCAGATATTCCAGCCGACAATGCCGTAGCCGGTTTGCTGGTGTACGATGTCGATCGTACTGAGGCTATTGGACATCATCACGACTGCCAATACTGCCAAAGCTAGGGGAATTTCGTAGCTGAGGGATTGAGCCGCGGCTCTGAGTCCGCCGAGGAGGGCGTATTTGTTGTTTGAAGCATAGCCGGACATCAGCAAGCCGATCGGCTGAATGCTAGACAGGGCAATCCACAGAAATATCGCTGTCCCCATATCGGCGATCAGCATATGCTCTCCGAAGGGCACGATTAAGTAGGAGAGAAAAACTGGAATCACCACAATTACCGGGCCTAGGGTAAATAGCAGCGCGTCAGCTTTTGCCGGTACAATGTCTTCTTTGAATACCAACTTCAGACCGTCAGCAACGGGTGCTAGCACTCCCAGAGGGCCGATAAATTCCGGGCCTACCCGCTGTTGAGCGGCGGCGGAAATTTTCCGTTCCAGCCAGACGCTAGTGAGTACCCCGAAAACGGCAGCGACAATCATCAGCAACATCGGCAGCGGTAGCCAAAGCACTTGGGCGATGTCCGCCGGTAAGCCCAAATTCATGAGGGCTTCTACGAAACTTCCTTGTAAGTCAATTCCTGGGTTCATTTGTCCAGCTTTTGAGCGGTCAGCATATAATTTTTCACCCGTCCTTCGTAGGAGTAGGCTTAGAAATCGGGGTCTTTGTAAAGATTTTTAATGCTTTACCGCCTAATAGTATATCGCCCGACAGGCTCCAAGAACGCACAGACAGGGTGAAGTTCTAATTATATGAGCCCGCAGCGTAGCTAATGGGTGGGTAATTTATGTATTTTTACTTAGTCGATCGAGCTAATCTATTTTAGATTTTAGATTTTAGGTTTTAGATTGAACATTGAATGCCAAACAAAAGGGCCCAGAGTTAACTCTGGGCCCTTTTAATGCTTTAAAGTAACTTTCAAATGGCTTAAACCATTGATTTTACGTCACTTTTTTTATGGAACTGGGCAGAATCGAACTGCCGTCCAAAGCGGGTATTTACCTTCCGATCGTTCACAGGTTTATCCCTTCTAATCCTCAGGGCGGGAACCATCTTTATCCCAAATGGGGGGATTTTCTAGTGATTGCTTTCCTAGCTAGCCGACTAGAAACGTTTAGCTAGGGCATCCGTTGGGGGTTGTTATGCTACCGTTAACGGAGTGAGGTGGCATACACTCTAAACCAAGCTCAAGAAGTTTTTAGGCTACAGCTACGGCTTTGCGAGCGAAAGGAACGATGTTGTTCGCATTTACTATTTTTTTTGAGCCGATATTAACGAGAGTAGACTCCCTCTCGACCTGCATCACGGAGCAGCTTTCGCCACCCTGTCGAAACCATTACAGCCCCTCGTGTGTTCTTTTATGATAGACAATATTTCGTGTTGCGTCAAGTCAACCGATTTTAGATTTTGGATTTTGGCACAAAGCTGAGTCTGGAATATTTACATCTTTCACCATTTTCTTGAACAGGCTTTCGGGCCTGTTCCACAAGAGTTAAGTTTTCCTGTGGGGTGGGCATCTTGCCCGCCCAGGTTTATTGACAAGGGTGCAGGATGTCACCGCTGCCAAGTTTAATGCAAGTTGTCGTCCCAGACGCCAATGTAAATCCGATCGCGCTCGTTGCGTTCGATCATCCCTTCGAGCGAACCCTTCCTAAACGTAAACCGATTACTCCGGCGCTGCTGCACGTCGCCCAAGCCTTGCAAAATCTCCCCGCTGGCGCCGCCCACCATCCCGTTTAAGGCGGTTCGCACTACCAAATCGTCCACCGACTGGGCAAAAGAACCCTCTGTTTGTACTAGCTCGCCCGAATCGCGATCGTAAATATAGCCGAGAGTAATCCGATTGGGCAATATTTCGTAAAGTGCGGTGCGAGTATTCGGCCAATAGCCCCGGGCTTGAGAGTCAGTCGGTTCTCCCAATTCGGATAAAATCTGAGTTTCCGGCGTACCAACCGCATACCCAGGGATTGTGGGAGTCTTCTGATAATTGGTTGTCGGTTGTTCGCTGGGTGCGGGCGATCGATCTGGCGGCAACTCTTTGTCAACAAGTTTTTCCGTTGGTGTGGGTTCGACAGCTTCCGGAGAAGGCGCTGGTGTTGGCGCTGGGGCTGGTGTTGGAGTTTCAGCATCCGGCGCTGGAGTTTCAGCAGCCGGCGCTGGAGTTTCTCTGGCAGTCGGCGCTGGAGTTTCAGCAGCCGGCGCTGGAGTTTCTCTGGGAGTCGGCGCTGGCGTTGATGTCGGCGCGGGAATTGGTGCGGGGCGTGAGCGCGCGTCTGGATCTGCAGGGGCCGAAGTGCGATCGTCCTGGGCTACCGGTGCGGGTTCCGAAGACGGCCGGTTGAGGAAAACCCTAGCAATCCCGACCAAACCTGCAACAATAAGTGCGATCGCCACGAACCCCAAAATCCACCAAACCTTGCGGTTGCCTTCCCCAGAAGACACCACAGCAGGCGCTGTTCTGGAACCCGCAGGCGACTGAGGCCCGTGTCCCGGAATCACCGCCACCGTCGGCCCGGTGCTCGGCGACGCTGCACCCCCCTGCCCATGCAACAGCGACAGCCACTCATCCACGCTAGCAGGGCGATTTTGAGCCTCTACCGTCATCCCCCGCATCACTGCAGAGCTGACAGTCGCACTTAGCTGAGGCTGCAAGTCGCGGGGTGAAGGCATCGGCTGGCTGGTACGCAAAATTGCAGCCACCGGCACCTGTGCTGTCAGCAGAGTATAAAGCGTCGCCGCCATACCGTAAACATCTGTTGCGGGCGTATATTTTCCTTGGGCAAAATACTGTTCTGGCGGCGCGTAGCCATCGGACACCATATTAGTGTGACTTTGGGTTGCACCGGGAGTAAACTCGCGGGCAATGCCAAAATCAATCAGCACAACTTCCTGAGTACCTTGGCGCAAAAGAATGTTTTGCGGCTTGACATCTCGGTGCAGCAAACCCTTTTGATGAACAACTTTTAAAGCAGCGCCAATTTGAGTGATGTAGAGAATTGCAAGATTTTCTGGCAGCGGATTATTTGAACCGACTACATCGCCCAAATTCTGACCGGCTATGTAGTCCATCACCATGTAAGGCTGCCCGTCTTCCACAAAGAAATCGCTGACGCGGACAATATTCGGATGAACGCAGGAAGCCAACCGCCTCGCTTCGTCTTGAAACTTGCGATCGAACTCAGCAAAATTGGGTTGCTGCCGCAGAGATTCGTTGAGGGTTTTAATGACTACAGGCTGTCCTAAATAGCGGTGATTTGCCCTGAAAGTTATTCCAAAGCCGCCTCTTCCCAATTCTTGTTCGAGGGTGTACTTTCCACCCTGTAAAGTTTTGCCGATTAGCGCATCCATAGGTTCAGGCGATCGCGTACCAGATAATATCGCTGATTATGGCACGTATCGTGGGCGATCGGATTGGATTATTGCTGGAGCGCACCTGGACTAACAAATTCTGCGGAAAAGCAGTTTTTTTGATTAATATTAGTGATTGACAAATGAAATTAAGTCTTAAGTTGTCACTAATGGGGTAAAGTAGGAGCGAATATCCCTGTTAAGATAGAATGGCTGTAAATCGCGATAAACCCGACCGTTGGAAAGCAGACGTAGCTCAGTCTGTGAATATGTATAACAGTTGGTTCATAAATTTTGCACCACAGGCATTTCGTGAAACCCGTGTTAAGGTTACCGAGGTTGTGGCATCAACCCTACAAGCTACCAATAACCTCAAAAATTTGCAGCCAGAGATTCTGCGACAGAATCCAGGTGTACTCCCCACTCTAAGAATGTGTACCTGTCCACCGATTGCCAGAGATCGGCTCATTGGGCTGGCTGGTATATCTAAAAGTGTTGTAGACCGTATGGAGGTTGCCGGAAAATTACCTGTTCGCCTTACAAGCCCTCGTCTTGATGAAGAATTGGGAAAAATCACCAACATTGTGTTGAGGTTGGCAGATCGGGATATTTTCACTTGGCTGGATACGAACCAAACACCAACAGAAAGTGAGATTTATCGCGCAGCAACCATCGTCGCAGATCGTTTGTGTGGTTCATCAGCAGATCCCATCGTTCGTAATGCTCAAGAGACGAGGCAATTACGAGAGATAGCAGCCTGGCTGGACGGGCGTGGTTATCGTCTATTGCCTGCTGCTCAACGAGTGCGATTTGATAAAATGCCACCAGGCACATACAGTTTTCGATTAAATATTCCTGTCAACTTGTCAGACGAGAGTGGTAAGACTGTCAATATCCCTGTTGATGTGGTCATTATGCGTAAAACTGCTCAAAGTGGAGATCGACCCTTACTGGTAGAAGCAAAATCAGCAGGCGACTTTACAAATGTCAACAAACGGCGAAAAGAAGAAGCCCGAAAAGTACAGCAGTTACAGGCAACATATGGAAACATAATTGAGTTTGTTCTATTCTTATGTGGCTACTTTGACAGTGGCTACTTGGGCTACGAAGCTGCAGAAGGTATAGATTGGGTTTGGGAGCACCGTATAGATGACTTTGCAGAATTTGGATTATGAGCAAACTCATAACATTGGCTTGATTGAGGCTAAAAGGCTGATTGAGCAAAATCGACTTAATGCTTCTAAAAGTGCTACGGATCGTAATCAATTAGGGCAATATGCCACACCCAACTCTCTTGCGGTCGAAATTCTCGATTACTCTAAGTCTCTACTTCCATCCAATGAAAAAATTCGTTTTTTAGATCCAGCAATTGGTACTGGCTCCTTCTATTCTGCTTTGTTGCAATCATTTCCCATTGAACAAATTGAGAGTGCTGTGGGCTATGAAATTGATAAAATTTATGCCGAGACAACACTTCAACTGTGGGCTAATACTCCTTTACAACTAAAAATTGCAGATTTCACGGAAGTTGAGCCATCTGAGAAAGAAGATTTTAGATTCAATCTTCTGATTTGTAATCCGCCCTACGTAAGACACCATTATTTGTCAGGTGAAAAGAAAAAAAATCTCCAACAACTAGGAATAAAAGCTACCGGCATTCAATTAAGTGGTTTAGCAGGTCTTTATTGCTATTTTCTCTTGGCATCACACACATGGATGTCACAGAAGGGATTAGCTTCCTGGTTAATCCCTTCTGAGTTTATGGATGTGAATTATGGATCTAAAATCAAAGATTACTTGTTAAATCAAGTCACGTTGATACGAGTACATCGATTTGATCCTGATGACTTGCAATTTGATGGTGTTCTTGTATCTACATCAGTTATCTGGATTAGGAACACCAAACCAACTCATGAACATTGTGTAGAATTTACTTCGGGAAGAAGTATTAGTAATCCAATTTTTTCAAAAAAGGTTTCATCAAAGTTATTACAGAAAATCCCAAAGTGGAGCAGAGCCGTAATTTCAGATATTCAAAAAATACCGATTAAATCTGAGGTCAAGTTATCTGATTTATTTGAGATTAAGCGAGGAGTTGCTACGGGAGCCAATAAATTTTTTATTCTTACACCTGAACAGATTAATCAACTTAGCCTTCCCTCTGAACTTTTAACCCCAATCTTGCCTAGTCCTCGACATTTACCAGAAGATGAAATATTGGCAGATGGACAAGGAAATCCGAGTTTGGAACGCCAACTTTTTTTGCTAACTTGCAAACTGCCACCAGAGGAATTATGCGTTAACCATCCTTCTGTTTGGAGTTACCTTCAGCAAGGTGTAGATGCTGGAATACCAGAACGTTATTTGTGTAAGCATCGATCGTTATGGTACTTGCAGGAAACCCGACAGCCTACGCAATTCTTATGTACATATATGGGACGATATCAATCCAAGCATGGTAAACCCTTTCGCTTCATTCTTAACCACTCCAAAGCCATAGCTCCCAATGTCTATCTCATGATGTATCCTAGGCAAGAATTAGCAACTCTTCTGGCAGCCAATCCTAAACTGTTAAAGTTGGTTTGGAACGCCTTAAATTCGATCCCTATGCAAAGCCTAGTTTACGAAGGGCGTGTCTATGGAGATGGGTTGCACAAGCTGGAGCCCAGAGAACTGGCAAATGCACCAGCCGATATATTGCTGAAAGTTCTAGAAAACTCTAGCCATACACACACCTAACAAATCGCTGGAGGCGACCGCCGAGAGGTTATCTGTGAGTACCAAAGGTGATCGGCAGCGACTCAACTTTGCCGTTAGGCCACAACTGCGGTATAACACTCTCATTGATAGAGCATACCGCACTTTCGCCAAAGTTATGTTTCTAAGTCGAGTAAATCGTACCGCAAATCCAACATCATACCTTATTAGAGTATCTCTTGGCGCAGCAATAGCTTGCTCTTTCTCGAACCGCCTCTCTCGTCGGAGCACTGATTGACATCTTGAGCCGCCATCATTGCATTGATGTGGGTAAAGATACGATCTAATTCCCCAATGGCGTCGAGTTCCGCTACCTCTTCTGCCATTAGTTGATCTGCCTTTTTCTTCTCTAACAATTGTTCCATGCGCTGTTGGAGCGATTCACTCAATTTGAACAACTTCCACCGATCGACTTTTTCAAGGCAAATCTCATGGATTAACGAGGAGGGTTTGTTGAGAATTGAAACCATTGTAGGCTCCTAGCTTCGGGTTTTAGGTAGTGACTAGATTATAGCTTTTATTCAATCTGCCAGATTTAATGCTCCAACCGAGAACCTTCAAATTACCGCCAAAACCAGTGGCTTAAACAGCGAAACGGCGTTACAGTTCAAGTCGGATGATATTCATCCCTGCTTATTTGCCATCGCCATATCTTGCCTTCTTCAGGATCGTCCACCTCTGCAATGAACTTCATTCCCACTTTTTACAACACGCTATTCGAGGCATTTTTTTCAGCTAAAGTGTGGGCGGTGACTGCTTTCACCTCCTCGTGAGCGAAAGCATAATCGATCATTCCCTGTGCCACCTCAGTTGCAAATCCGCGATTCCAATATTCGGAAGCAATTTCATAACCTATCTCTATAGTCCCCGACTCATCAGGTGAGCCTTTGAAACCTCCATTGCCGACAAGCACTTGATTTTTTGGATGAATAAAGAAGTAGTTGTGCCAGTCAGTTGGAGGCGGATTGGATTCGCAAGCTTCGTCAGCAGGGAGGGAAAATGCTTCCGGGAAAAGAGGCCAGCTATTAGGCACTATGACATTTAAAATTGCTGCAAGCTCGCTTTTACTTCGTAAGAAAGCTTCTATGTGAATCCTTTCGACGGCAAGTAGTTGAAGATTCTTAGTTGTAATCATTTTTCTACCTTGTTTAACAAGTATGAGATCACACTATAGGCACTATTGAAACGCTTGTCTCGGAACCCTGGCGAGTTGGTAAGCGCCCCGACTGTCCAACAATTGATATTGATTGGGCTGCAATCCTAATTGCACAAATTTGTCGGGATATCCCAGCAACAAAATAGAGGGAGAAGTTGGGTTTTTAGATTCCTTAATGTAGTCGATCGCCTTTGTGACAGATCCGTTGTAAGTCACTGGCCCTTGGGTATAAAAAACCAGACTTGGTTTCCAGAAACCAACCATAATAAACTCTTCCCCTGGCAGTTTTTGTTGAACCGCAACCTGTGCTAACTGTCTCAGAGGTAACTGGCGGTTGATATCGACCACTTTGTAGGCGGGAGTAAGACCAAAGATGATAAATGCTACTAACCCGATGAAGTTAGCAACCAAAATCCAGCGCTGTTGCCGCTGCCAAAGTAAAAGTGCGATCGCCACCGCTGTAATTATCCAAATCGTACCGCCGACAATCAGCAATCCCGACTGCTGAATTGCTTGGGGAAAATTGGGCATTGCCGGGTCGTCTCCCAGCCAGTTGTAGCAGTAGAAAGTTGCTCCGGCTATAATTAATAAAAATACGACATTGAAAATGTATGTAGCTAACAGCCCTCGCGGTAAAGAATTCGGTTTTTTTTCTAACTTTATCCGCCTGTTTTCAGGTTCGTTACCTGCAATAATATCGCTCCACAGCAGCGTTACCAAAATCGCAGCGGCGGGGATTAAAGGCAATACATAACTGGGCAATTTGGTCACGGCGATCGTGAAAAAGCCAAAGAGGCAGCCGAACCAAAATAAGGCAAATAAACTCAACTGAGCCGATCGCGGTTGACGACGCCAGTAACTGCGCTGCCAAAAACGGGTGCGGGCGATCGCCACAGGCAAATAAATCGACCAAGGTGCAAAACCAACTAGCACTACAAAAAAGTAAAAATACCAAGGCGCCGAGTGCTTGTTGACTACTCCAGTAAAACGCTGGAAATTGTGATAGCCAAAAAAGCTGTCAATATAAGTTTGACCGTTGGCTACAATCACCAAAATGTACCAAGGCAGGGCGATCGCCAGAATAATCAAGATTCCCGACACCGGACGCATTTCGCGCCAAAGTTGCCGAAAATTTCCCAAATAAAGCCCGAAGCTGCCAACAATCAGCGCTGGCACGACAATTCCCACAGGCCCCTTAGCCAGAATTGCTAAGGCAATTAGTACGTAAAAAGTCAGATACCACTTATTAGGAAATCGGGAAGCGGAAACGGTAGAAAATTCGGCTTTTTCTCTCTGTTCTTCGAGGGTGTAACCGAGAAAAAATGCGAGTAGTGCCGAACACATACAACCGACTAATAGCATATCTGAAACGCCAGTCCGTCCCCAGGCAATAGTTTGGGGATTTAAAGCTATTAGGGCCGCACCAATCCAAGGAGTAGAAAAAAAGATTGGAAGATTGGGGGAGTGTCCGAGGGGGAGAGTGTCCGAGAGGGGGGACTTGGCTTCTTCCTCATTCTGTCTTCCTTCTTCCTTCTTCCTTCTTCCTTCTTCCTTCGATTTCGATAGGGTATAAAATCCGAGGCAAGTCAGACCGATCGCGCACAAAGCCGAGGGAAGACGCACGGCCAATTCGTTAACACCCAGAGTGCGGTAAGCCACCGCCATCAGCCAGTAAATCAACGGCGGCTTGTCAAACCTGGTTTCGCCGTTGAAATAAGGAGTGATGATATCTCCTCTCACCGTCATTTGACGGGCGGCTTCGGCAAACAAGGGTTCGGTTTCGTCAACTAAACCGATGTTGCCGAGATTCCACAAGAAACCTACCCAGGCGATCGCGCACAGCCACAACAGAGACAGCAGCTTTGGTGCAATCGGGCGCTTCCTAAACTCTGACAAATTTTTAATAACTTCCTTCACCCAAACTTCCTGCGATTTTAGATTTAAAATTTTAGCTCGCATAGAGAGTCTACCGAAAGATTCGCATTCTCGAAACTCCCACCTCGATCGAATCCGGTTAAACAGAGATGTTGCACCATTCTCAACAAGGCTTTCATGGGCGGGCAGGATGCCCACCACAAGAAAATTCACTCTTTGTGGAACAGGCAAAATGCCTGTTCTTTATAATGATGCGACTATGTGAGGTTAACTCACATAGCCGCATCGTTCTCAATAAAACCGTATAAACCGGGTTTCTTGACCACAATCTCGGCACCTGCCGCTAAGTGTTCACGGCTGCAAAATTAACTGCCATTCTCCGGCTGTGCTGTTCCAAGCCGGCGAGGATGTCTCCCCGGCGACGAAAGGCCCCCAGTAGCGGCGAGAACCATCCTGAGCAAAAACCACCAGAATGTCTCCCCGTTTGACTTGTAACTTGCCCTCCGGCAGCGATAGCATCAGTCCCTTGCCGCCGCCTTCCCCCGGCGCAAAATCCCAGTGCGCGGGTTTGCCGTAGGATTCCTTGGCTTGCCGTTTCGACAGCAGGGCCACTCGCACTGGGTGTTCGCTGCGGTTGCTGACGCGCAAACGGCCGGAGGCCTTAGCATTTATAGGGATTGAGGAAAGCAATTCCTCCTCTGGATCTGGGGGGGTTGGTGTTGAGTCGGGCTGGGGCTCGCTGGCGGTGCCTGCAGAAGCTGTCGAGACTGGGGGAACCGGGGGCGTGCGGGGATGTGCGGTGGCTTGTGAAGGCCAATCGTTCGACTGATTTGAACCGTTGGAGATAGTGATTTCAAAACGTCCTAGAAACATTCCTGTAATTAGGACGATCCACACTCCAATTATGATTTGGTAAATTTTAAGATTCATAAATTTTAGGCTTAAGGGATAGGCTGCAACCCCGATTAGTCTTAACTATTTTTAATGTAAAACCTGGGGCTGCTGTGCCACAAGATACACTTACACTTAATTACTTGAGCGTTCTCGGCTATAAGTCCGCGATCGCTCAATACCATCTTAGATGTTAAATTTTATATTTTAGATGGCGACATACTCACCCCGGTAAGAATTTGAAGTTGGTCGGGAGGGGCATTTGTTTACTCATCGGTCTAGCTTTTAATACCAGTTGAAAAAAAGAGTGCCACTATAGCCCCGTACTCCAAACCCCAATATTCATCAGTCATTCCGCATCTCAAATCTCAAATCTTACACCTCAAATGGTATAACTTTTATGCAGAATACCCGAATTAACAGATTAATTGATGTTCTGGGCGATCGCTTCCGAGGGTGGCTGAGCAATCCTTGGCGGCGGATTTCGCTCCTGATAATTAGCCTGCTGTTCGGCACTTTTTTGGGAACAGCTATTTCGACCATCGCGGGACAATCTGCCGATTGGGATATTATCGCGGCCGGGCTGTTGGTGTTGTTGACCGAGTTGGTGAACTGGCTGGTTTACGGCGGCCCGCGGTCTGCGGCAGGTTCTTTGTGGGTGGAGATGCTCAATGCTCTGAAAATTGGTCTGACTTACAATTTATTTGTCGAGGCTTTCAAACTAGGTTCTTAAAAAATGGTGAAATATTTGTCTGCTGTAGATAGTATTTACATAAACGTGCTCTTAAAAAAATCTTAATTTGAACTAGGGTCGGAATTTTTGAACTCTCCACGACCCGAGTTGGGGCTTGTATCCGTTTTGAGTGGGGTCAAATATTTGTCAATTGCAGATAGGATTTGTACAAAACCCGCTTTGGCATCAAGAGTTTTGAGAAGATGGATCGATCGACTGTAACGCCTGTTGAAATTTTACATCGGTGGCACGCCGGCAATCGCCCGATCGCGCCCGACTTCGAGCACCTGGCTTTTTGGGAACTTGCAGATGATTTGCGAGCGCGCGCTTTTGGCATTACTCCAGACAATGCAGCCGATGTTGTCCGCTGCAAAACCGATTTATTCTTTTCTATTCTTGACGAACTGCATACTTTCCCGCAAAAGTCAACTGTTTTTCTCGAAACTTTGTGGAATCTTTGGCTGCCGCTGGCAATGCAATTATCGACTGCCAAACAAAGTTTAAACCGTCCTTTAATTCAAGGAATTTTAGGAGGGCAAGGAACGGGAAAAACTACTTTATGCCAAGTTTTGAGGCTGATTCTGGGAAAATTGGGATATTCTACTGTCAGCCTTTCTTTAGACGATCTTTACAAGACTTATGCCGATCGCCAACAACTCCAAAAAGCAGACCCGCGTTTAATTTGGCGCGGCCCCCCCGGCACTCACGATATTGACTTGGGAATCGCAGTTTTAGACAAGTTGCGCGCTTCTCAAACTCGCGATTTAGCAGCAGTTGACAATCCCAAATCTGATGCCCTCAAACCGGATATAATTAAAAATATAGAAATTCCCAGGTTTGACAAATCTGCCTACGGAGGTGCAGGAGATAGAAGTCAACCCGAAATTATTTCCGGTGCGGATATTGTACTTTTTGAAGGTTGGTTTGTCGGTGTGAATCCGGTGGTTGATGCCAAATTAAACGAGTTTTTGGCGGCTGCACCGTTTCCGATTTCTACAGAAAGCGACTGTCAGTTTGCGCGCGACATGAATGCGAAGCTGCACGACTATCTGCCGCTGTGGAACCGATTAGATCGGTTGATGGTTTTGTATCCCCAAGATTATCGCATTTCTCAAGTGTGGCGCAATCAGGCGGAACGGGAAATGATGGCGGCGGGGAAGTCGGGAATGTCAGAAGCTGAAATTAATCGGTTTGTCGAATATTTCTGGAAAGCGCTGCATCCCGAGTTATTTATTAAGTCGATCATTGAGGAGGGCGATCGGGTGGATTTAGTAATTGAAATTTTGGGCGATCGCACTGTCGGCAAAATTTGTCGGGCGATCGACTTAAAATTAAGCCATTAGAAAGACTTAAAACTAATGCTTTGAGGACACAACATTGTTGTGTCCCTACCTTATTGCAGCTTTTAAGGACACAACATTGTTGTGTCCCTTCTGTATTGCAGCTTATCGTGCACTCACTTGACTATTCAGGACTTATGCAAAAAGTGATTTGACGCGCGAATTAGAGGGGTAAGGCGCGCCATAAGCACCCTACAATACAGAGGTTTTGCATCGAGGATGGAGAATTTCTAAATTAACTGCCAGGAGTACCAAGATCGAGCGCTTTCTGGATCAAATCGTCGGTAACTTCGCCCGGTGTACCAGAAGGCGTAATGTCGTGAGCCATCGAACGAAAAGCATCGGGATTGCCGCTTGTATCTGCCGGCAGTGGGATCTCTGTAGGAGCGGGAATAGCAAATTTAGGTGCAGTTGCAGCGGCTGCAGCTTCGGCGCCGGCACTCGTGCGATCGATGTCACTAACGCTGAATTCTTTTGAAGCTTCGTAGTCTGCTGATACATTAACGGTCGGCAACTTTTGTTCTCCAGCTTCCGCGCTTTCAGTGATCTGCTGAGCGTCAAAGTTTTCAATGTTATTGACTTCTGGATTGATTTCAGACATAGCCGACTCCTTGCTAGTTTTATTTAACAATGCACTGTATCAATTATTACTTGAATCCCAGCCTTTTTCATCTACCCGCAGATGTATCGTTGGCTTCTATCTTAAGGATGATTTATTCTAGGGTGGTGTGTTAACATTACACCACTTTCTGAAAATAATGCAACTTTAGGCAAGCTCCAAACCCATACATACTCAGCCATTCCCCATTGTTTAATCTCAAATCTCAAATCTCAAATCTCAAATCGTATTACCTCTAGGGGATGGTGACTTGCACTTACAAATCTTGATACTTATATATTCTGGAAACATTTTTAAGGAATTTTATTTATGAACTCACCCGCCGCGACCAATCCTCACTCTCTCTCCAACGACACTCAAAACATCGTTCAGGCAATCAACGGGTTGGGTACAGATGAAAAACTGGCGCTGCTCTACTTTGTTTATGAAAAAATGGGAGATTCAGTTACACCAGCCGCTCCCGCCGCCGCCGACCCACAATTAGCTCCCATGCTGCTTGATGATTTTTACAAGCTTTCCCATGACCAACAACTGAATATAATGCGCGGTATTGTCAACGGCGACGACACGCCCTATTCTCACGCTTACGGAGCTTTAACTGCTAACAATCAGTTGGTGGTTTGGTATGCTTGGGCTATTGGTATGGGGGAAACAATTGTCGATATCCCCGAAGGATATGAGGCAACTGAGGCTGTCAATGGCGTGTTGGGTCAAATTGAAGGTCTTGATTTTGAACAGCAAATTTCGGTGCTGCGCGACGTAGCTAATAGTATGGGCTACACCGATGTTAAACCAATTGCTACTCAGGCGGAAGTAGGGAAAACTTCTAGTCTTTAGAGAAGACTCGGCGGTTCAAACCGCGGCAGAGAGTCAAACCCAGCCTGCGGAGCGACTGAGCTTCGCCCAACGTCATCCGCAGACTGAAGAATAAAGCAGACATTAAAACCAAATTTAATATGATTAGCGGACATAAATAAACCTCATTGTGTCCGCTGATTTGTATATTAAATCCGGTTTTAATACTTGCTTTTTTTAGTTGCATGAGTATAGATAGTATGTCATGGCGATCGATCGCCAAACAATTGCTCGCCATGATTCTTACATCACTCTTGAGATCGGCAATTTGCTGTAAATATAATACCTGTTTAACAAAGTCTTGCTACAGCACATTTCAACTGAGTGAACTACATTCACTCCACCCGCCCTATCGGGAAAACTCTACTGATTCAAGGGGAGGAGAGGAGGCAGGATTATTCTTGTTTCCCCCCTTAATAAGGGGGGAATTGCGGGGGGTAAATTTGACTTTTGCAAGAACTCTAATCATCAATCTTATACCAATTATTAAAAGTCGAAGCACCCCGCGCCGGACTTAGGTCTGGGCGTTTCCATACAGATGCTCCCCTATAATCTATATATAGCGCTATTTTTCAGAAGTTATAGAAAAAAAGTTTTCAGTCAGCAAGTGAGTTTTTTAGGGTAAACTTTACGCGGGAATTCCATCCGAAATACCGAACCTTTTTGGGGTTTACTTTCGGCACTAATTGTACCGTCGATCAGCTTGACTAAAGAAGCACAAAGAGCTAGTCCTAAACCGGTGCCTGGATATTGGCGAGTTGTGGTTTGGTCGCCTTGGTGGAACTTGTCGAAAATGTGGGGAACATCCTTTTCACAGATACCGATTCCTGTATCCCGAACGGTTATACTTAGCCGATCGCAATTAAATTCCCGCACCTCAATGTAAATGCTGCCCTCATGTGTGAATTTAACCGCGTTGGAAACGAGATTGACCAAAATTTGCCGCAGGCGCGACTTGTCATTAACTATAAACTGATCCTGCAAGCAGACGCTGACGGCTATTGCCACGTTCTTATCGGTGGCTTGATTTCCGAATTCCCGGGCGACATCCATTACTAAATGCCCTAAATGAAATTTTTCAATTTTTAATTCTGTGCGGCCACTCTCGATTTTGGAGAGGTCGAGGATATCGTTAATTAGCAGTAGCAGGTTTTTGCCGTTATGTAAAATGCGCCCCACCATTTCTGTTTGCTGGGCGGTCAGCAGTTGTTTGTGCTGGCGCAGCAGCAATTGGGAAAAGCCGATAATCGAATTCATGGGAGTTCGCAATTCGTGGGACATGATGCCCAAAAATTGTGATTTTAACTTCGCTGCTTCTAGCAGTTGCAATTTTTGCTGTTGAATGCGTCGCGCCTGATTTTCCAGTTCTTCCTGCTGACGAATTAGCAGCTCGTTTTGCAAGTCTAAAAGCTGTTCCTGTTTTTTTAATTTTTCGATCGCCCGCGCGCTGTTAATCGCGATCGCAGCTTGTTTTCCCATCACCGCCAGCAGTTGCTGAGTATGGGCGTCCATGGCCGTGCAGTCTTTCCCGTTACCGATGGCCAACACACCCAAACGCCCGCTTTGCCCGGACTCGATCGCCGCTGCACAAGCCGCCGCCGGCAGCAAGCCGTCGCCAGACTCCGACCGCAACAGTACAGACTCTCCCGTCGCAAATGCTTTCCAAAGCAGCTTGTTTTGCACGTGCGGGGTTTTGCCCTTACCAAAGTTTTCCGTGCCCCCGACAGCGGTGAGTTTGAGGCCGCTGCAATCGTACTCCAGGAGAGCAACTAGGCAAAATTCCGCTCCTGCGATCGCCTCTACAGTCGCGTCCGCAATGCCTTGCAACAACTGACCCAAGCTACCCGCGCGCTGGCTCAACAGATTTGTAAACCGATCTATCGCGTGCAACTCCCGCCCGCTGTCCCTTACCGTTTCGACTTCACACAACTTTTCTGCTGTGAAATTGTCTTCCGAGGGCACTTGATGGGGCAACAATTCTGGTTCTGCTTGGGGTTCGGGTTGAGTTTGTTGGAGCGCGTCCATATCTGTATAGGTTCCCACCCATTCCAAAACTTCCTGACTGTCTAGATTAGCGGGCGTTGCTCTGGCCAGATTCCAGCGGTAAGTGCCCTCCCGCGTCCGCAGACGAAATATAATTTCGTAACTTAGTGGCGGGAACTTAGAAGCCTGCGATCTCGCCAACAGACGAGAACGGTCTTCTGGGTGGATCTGCGCCAGATAGCCAAAACCCAAAGCTGCTGCTGCTGGTACCCCCGTATATTCCTCCCAGCGCGGACCTAAATAACTCACCCAGCCATCGGCATACGCTTTCCAAACTATGTAAGGATTTGCCTCCCACAGGCCATCGTCCTGAGTTTGGCAGTCGCAAACTTGCGGTTGGGGGGATGTTATTTCAGATACTTTGTGTAAGATTTCAGAGCCGGAAAACTCCGACTGAAAAGACTTATTGCCGGGATACTGAGTCATAACAGGTTATATAAATAAGCATTGGACTTAAGCCCTAACACCGGCTAAAGACTCGTGCTGCTAGCTTTATTGATTTTGACGAGCCAAGTGCATCAAAATTTTTTATACTTTAAATTTATATGGGTAGTGGTATCTTTACCTCTATCAACGGGCGGACAATGAGATAATTTAGTTAAACTGTTGAAACATTGAGAGCTTACCTGTCCCGATCGGGCTCGTGCAGGCATCGCCGCAAAATAACTTAAAAATTAACTTGCATTGTTGGCGGCTACATGAGTATGCTTAAAAATGATGTGCAGCCTGTAAAACCCTAAATCAGGACACATTCTCAAATTTTCTCAGTTTAGCTGAGTCAGTTGACGATATTTTTAAAGTTTACTGGACTATTGGAAGAAAGATGAGTAAAATTCGCGTTGCTTTGATAGAAGACCATGACCTGACAAGAGTCGGCATCCGCACAGCTTTACAACAGCGTGACACGATAGAAGTTGTCGGGGATGCCGCTAACGCTACTGAGGGATTGAAACTGCTTCAGTCTTCAAAACCTGACGTGGCAATTGTGGATATTGGGCTGCCGGATTTTGATGGCATAGAATTGACACAAAAGTTCAAAAAAACGGTAGCGGAGTCCGATCCAGATACCAAAATTTTGATTCTGACTTTTCAGGACAATGAAGAAGAAGTTCTCGCAGCTTTTGCCGCCGGAGCTGACTCTTACTGCATGAAAGATATTAGCTTCGATCAGTTATTAGATGTAGTAAAAGTAACTCACGAAGGTAACTCTTGGATCGATCCGGCGATCGCCCGCATCGTCCTGAAACAAGCTCGCACTCAGGAGTCCGCGCCGGAAGAACCGAAGGCTGAGGGCAAAAGAGTCACAATTAAGGCTGCCGAACCCGAGTTTAGTCACATCATTGAGACTTACCCTTTAACGGAACGGGAATTAGAGGTATTGGAACTGATCGTGCAGGGTTACAGCAATGCTGCAATCGCCGAAAAGCTTTACATTACTGTCGGTACAGTCAAGACTCACGTCCGCAATATTTTGAACAAGTTGTGTGCTGATGACCGCACTCAGGCTGCCGTTCTTGCCCTGCGTTCTGGCTTGGTTGGATGAAGCCTGATCGTCAGGCAAAATCAAGTTAAAAGTAGGGTGCGCTGGGCGCACCTTACGGCCACTGATTTAGGGTGTGCAGTGCACACCGACTGACTAATTATTACCAAAAAATTAGGGCAGGCAGTGTGCAGCAGCCGAACAATTGTTGGTTGTTGAAAAATTGATAAAGTTTAAATCCGCATCTATCCCAGTACAGATATTATTTTCACTTTTTAAAAAACTCAATATACCTTAAGATAGATGCTAAAAAAATCTCATATTAATAATACTTATTGTTGAGCGATCCCCAGTTAAATAAATTTCGCTCGCACTGCCAATATTGCGCGATATCACTTCATAAAAGGCGCAGACCCAGGCCAGATTACGATACTTTTAGGAATAGTTAAGCCTTAAAGAAATTATATCCGCAGAGCGATGCTGAGTTCGCTTAAATTAGCGAAATTAAAAGTAGCAACTACTACTGAAATATTTTAGAAAGAGGTATTATGGCCGCTCCAATTGAATTCAACTTATTTGCTCCCTACAACAAAGGAGCTGCCTTGATTGGCTCTTTTTCTAATTGGGAAGATATTCCGATGGAAAAGGACGAAGAGGGTTTTTTCCGCACGCGAGTTGAGTTGGAGGATGGCGTTTATCAATACAAATTTCGCGTTCAGTCGAAAAGCTGGTTTGTGGAAGCGGATCAGTGGGTAGATATAGTCGATCCCTACGCGACTGACATCGACGATCCTACTCAAAACGGCCTCGTTCGGATCAAAGATGGCGATCGCATTGTCGATACCTACGTCTGGAAACACGACGATAAACCGCTACCGGCCGATCGGGAATTAGTGATTTACGAAATGCACGTTGCCGACTTTTCCGGCGGCGAAGCCGATCCCCTGGCGCGCGGCCAGTACAAGCACGTTGTCGAAAAACTCGATTACCTAGTCGAACTCGGCATCAACGCGATCGAACTCATGCCCCTCAAAGAATACCCAGGCGACTACAGTTGGGGTTACAACCCCCGCTACTTCTTCGCTGCCGAGTCCAGCTACGGAACCACAGAAGAACTCAAAAACCTGATAGACGAGTGTCACGGGCGCGGCATTCGCGTCATCATCGACGGGATTTACAACCACGCGGAAGCATCGAGCCCCCTCACTCAAATCGATCACGATTATTGGTTTCACCACGAACCCCGCGATCCAGACAACAATTGGGGCCCGGAATTTAACTACGAATTCTATGACGAAAACTTAGGAACTTTCCCCGCACGCAGATTTGCTGGCGATACAGTCCGCTTCTGGATTCAAGAATATCATCTCGACGGCATTCGTTTCGACGCGGCGCGACAAATTGCTAACTACGATTTCATGCACTGGATCGTTCAAGAAGCCAAAAGTGTCGCCGGCCCCAAACCATTTTACACCGTTGCCGAATACATTCCCGACGATCCCAGCATCACGAATCTAGACGGGCCGATGGACGGCTGCTGGCACGACAGTTTCTATCACTCCCTAATTCCACAACTCTGTGGCGACAATTTTGATTTAGAACGGCTCAAAGAGGTAATCGACTGCAAGCGGCAAGGTTACTTGGGTGCTACGAATGTAGTTAATTATTTGAGCAATCACGACCACGATCGCCTTTTTGCCGAATTGGGTTCGCGCGGCATTTTGGATGAAGCCGCCTTCAAGCGAGCGAAGTTGGGAACCGTACTGTTAATGACAGCAGTTGGCGTGCCGCTGATTTGGATGGGCGAAGAATTTGGCGAATACAAACCCAAAACAATTGAGCAATCTAAAATTGACTGGACGCTGCTAGGAAATGACTTGAATAAAGGTTTGTGGGAATACTACAAAGGCTTGATTCACCTGCGTAAAAATAACCAAGCACTTTACACAGAAAACATCGACTTTTTCCACGAAGACCCCGACTCGAAAGTTTTTGCTTACACTCGCTGGAACGATGAAGGTTCGAGAGTGGTAGTAGTGGCGAATATGTCGGAAAATTATTTAGCAGGTTACAGCGTGCCCCACTTCCCGGCAAACGGAACTTGGCACGAATGGACAGGGAATTATGATATTGAATCTGGCGATGACAATATTATGATTGACTTGCCGGAATACGAAGCGAAAGTGTTTGTTTGGCAGTAAGCTGTTAGGCATTGAAAGCACTCCTTCCCCATTCAAAAATATCAGGACTGAAGTTCTTACTACAAACCCGAAAACAAATGTTGGTAGTAATACCAATTTAATGTGAAGTTGCACATATCTCGATCCCCCTCGCATCCCCCTGGTTGTTGGGGGACGAAAGAGCGGAATCTTGTCCCCCCCTTATTAAGGGGGGCTAGGGGGGATCTGATATCATTTCCGGTTACACCGGAATGATGTTGACGGTTGACTGTTGAGTGTTGACTGTTGACGCCGTGAACAGTCAACAGTGAACCGTCAACCGTGAACTCGAATTTACTATTCCGATGCTAACGGATTTGATATGATTCTATGCAGCCTCATAAAAAATTGGTATAAGAACTTGAGTTTTTTCTTAATTCCCCCAAAGTCCGAGAACGAATTTCCTGACTACAAACTTATAAGGGTTATTTGACAGGCTCCGAATCCATTCACAACTCAAAACAGAAACTGTTTTGTATTCCGCTTCCTGATTGTTAATTTAAACTTCTTATTTCCTCAGATTGATTTTCTAAGCACAATTGGGTTATAGCCGCCGCCGGTATGGGTTTGCTAAAGAAGTAACCCTGACCCATATCGCAGTGATGCGATTGCAAAAACGCCAACTGTTCTGCTGTTTCCACTCCCTCAGCAATCACCTGTAAATTCAGGCCCTGTCCCAAGGCGATCGCCAGTTTCACAATAGTAGCACCGCTGCTGCCGGTCACCAAATCGGCCACGAAAGATTTATCTATTTTTAAATGATTGAGGGGAAAGTTTTTCAGAGACCACAGCGAAGAATAACCGGTGCCAAAATCGTCCAGAGAAATGTGAATTCCCATGTCCTGCAACTGCTGCAATACCGACACCGTAAAGCTCACATCTGTCATCGCAATGCTCTCGGTAATTTCTATTTCTAAATACTCGGGATTTAACTGGGTTTCTAATAAAATTTCAGCGATGATTTTTACCGTGTGAGGTTGCAGAAACTGGCGGGCTGATAAGTTCACCGCTATCCGCATCGGCGGCAATCCCTGTAACTGCCACGCTCGATTTTGCAAGCAAGCAGTCCGCATCACCCATTCGTCTATTGGGCAGATTAATCCTGTTTCCTCAGCTAAGGGAATAAATCGATCGGGAGAAATCAAACCGCGTTCGGGATGCTCCCAGCGAATCAGAGCTTCCAGGCCCACTATTTTGCCAGTCTTTAAGTTTATTTGCGGCTGATAGTGCAGCACAAACTCAGAATTTTTTAGAGCTTTGTAAAGATTATTTTCTAAGTTAAGATCCTCGGAGACTTTACTGCCGATCGCCTGCGTGTAAAACTGATAATTATTGCGACCTTTCTGTTTAGCTTTGTACATCGCAGCATCAGCATTTTTCAGCAAAGTTTCTGCATCTTCTCCGTCATAAGGAGCCAAAGCAATTCCCAAGCTAGCCTTAATATAAAGTTCCAGACCCTCAAAATCAAAAGGACTGCTTAAACTCTGGATAATTAGCTGGCAAATTTTAGTTGCTTCCTCTGGGCTGTTGATATTGTACAGCAGCACAGTAAATTCATCTCCGCCCCAACGAGCCATCGAATCCCCCACGCGCAAACAGTCAGTCAAACGCCGAGATACACTTTGCAGCAACAAATCGCCCACTGGGTGACCGAGAGTATCGTTAACATTTTTAAATCTATCTAAATCTAGAAAGATTACCGCCAGCATTTCTCCCTTTTGGTGAGCGCTAGCTAAAGCTAAAGACAGCCTTTCATTAAACAGTAATCTATTAGGTAAACCGGTTAAGGGATCGTGAGAAGCTTGATGTCGGATCATCGCCTCGACGCGCCTCTGCATTGCAGCCATGTACAGGTGAGTTCCTAAAGATTGTGCTAGCTTCTGTTCTTCGCTAGTCCACTTTTGAGCTTCGCCTGTTTTGATTTCTTTCCAAGCTGCAAAGGACAGTCGGGGACGATCGTTCCGGGCGTCCGAACTGGAACGGCCCGCCCACAAAATTTCTGTTTCTATAGGGCTGCGAAAAACGGTGAGACAGCCGATGCACTGTTGGTGGTATTGCAGCGGTACTGCCAAAAAGGAACAAATGGAAGCGGCGACTAAATTGGCAGATGCAGATTTAAGTTGAGGTTCTTTAGAAATATCGGAAATTGCGTACAAGTGCGGTACGATAAAATTGGGAATATTGCTGTCAATTGAATTGTAATGCTGGGAATATAGATTTTCAAAAATACCTAATTCGGTTGTATGATTAGCAGTTTGTTCTCGATCGTCTTCGTTTGCCATCCCCATAATCTGCTGCCAAAACGGGCTGAGTTCAAGGTCGATGTCCGGGGGCTGCTGGCCACAGGTATAAAGCAAAGCGGGCCGATCGCCAAACTCGGCTGCAAGGTAGAGTCGCCCTCCCGAACCGTGCAAATGCTTGACTGTTTGTTCGAGAACTGCTTTCCGAATTTCGTTGAGTTCCAGAGGAGAATGCAGCAAACTGGTAATTTGGTTGATAACGGCTTCGTCACGCGCTTGCTGTCTAGCTTGACTCAGGAGAAAAGATTGGGCGATCGCAATTGAAAGTTGATCCACAAGCAACTGCACCATTTTCAATTCTCGATCGCTAAACCGTTTCGGTTGGCTGTGGTGAGACACCAACAGTCCCCAAAGCTGATTTTGATGCACAATCGGCACCGTCAGAGAAGAACGTGCCCCCATAGCCTTCAGATATTCAGCGTGACAGGGGTCTACAGGACGATAGCTAATATCTTCAACTGCTAAAGTTTTGCCGGTTTCGGGACAATCTAACCGATTAATTGTTTGATGCTTCAATTCCACATCTACAATTACTCGCTGGCGCGCTTTGAGAAACATTTCCCGAGCACTCTGGGGAATGTCGCCTGAGGGAAAGCGCAAACCCAGCATAGAGGACAAATTGTCGCCGTTGATGGACTCAGCAATTACCTCACCGCTACCGTCGGCCTCAAAGCGATAAACTTTTACTCGATCGCTATCTAAAAAACTGCGGATTTCTCGCGCAGTTGTCGTCAAAATCTCTTGGAGTTCTAAAGAGTTGCGAATGCGATTGGTAATTCGATTGAGTAAAATCTCTTGTTGTAAAGTCGATCGTGACATTTGTCTAACTTTGGTGCGGGTCATGTCTTTTGATCTCCCGGGCTGTTGACAGCATTTTTGCGAGCCACCGTCTTAAGTTGCCCTGTATTATACATTACTACACTTTCGCGGCCTCTAGGGTCTTGACCCAACCCAACAGCTAGAAACTCCGTTTATGGGGATCTTTCGGCTTTTTCGACAAATTTGGGTGATAAACCGGGTTTTTCACAGCACTTACAAGGCAAGGAAAGAGCAATCTGACAATGAGTGAGGACTCAAGTCCGATCGAGTTCGATCGGGACTCAAGTCCTCACTCCAAAGCAATTGCAGAGCTACCAGACAAAAGGTATAGAAAAACCGGGTTGACCAACCAGTATTCTCCCCTCTGGAGGGAGAATACTGGTTGGTCAACCCGGCTGGTAAGTATTTATACCTTAAAATGTCTCGTTAAGCCGACTCCCACAATTCCCGAATTCTGTCCGGCAAAAAGCCGGCTATTTCCTGAATTCGCTCCTCGGACAGCTCATCCTTCGTTGCCGAAAATACAGCCGCGATCGCAGTTTCCGGTTTTACTCCCGAAGGAAGTGCGCCTTCTAGTTCCACCCTCCGTGCAAACAAATTGCCATCGATCCCCGCAGGTGCAGGCGGGCCGGTCAAAGGCTGACGTATGCGGCTGAGCAATCCCACCAGCGGATTTGTATCTTTCCAGAGGTCTGCTATTTCTTGTTGCAGGGTTTTGTCATCCGTAGGCAAAACTTCTTTGTGCAATTCAGATTCCACGTGCTCGATGGCATCTTTTGTCATCACATCGCGCATGACCCGGTACACTACTTCGGTAATGTCCCTGGCATCAAAAATATCCTCCAAGTGACCGTTTACCATCACTTTTTCCAAAAACGGCATATCCTTTGAAGCGATAGGAACTGCCGATCCTTCGTGGTGGAGCGATGTCGGAGGATTCGTCTCCATTTTGTGTAACAGTTTGCGGCCTTTGTCTGTTAACTCAGCTTCTTGAAATGCCACTAAAGGCGGCAATAACTCAGCTCCTCCGTAAGGCTCGCCACTAAACTGAGCTTTGATAAATTCTCTTTGGTTGAGGTAGTCCAAATGACCTAGCAATTCCGCTTCCGCCACCGGGTGACCGACATATTCTTCCGCTGCGTTCCTAATTTCCGCCTCTCCCCTGCCGTTGCCGCTGCCAATCTTTTTGAGCAAAATGTAAGTCAGGTCGTCTCTGATTGGAATTGTCATTAAAACCTCCTAGGTTAATATCCGGTAAAGCTCATGTAAAAACTAAATTTTTTTTACTGGCTTAAATTGTGATTTACTACTTAAAAACATTGAAGTCTAAAGTAGAGTAATCAAGTATCTCTCAGCAGGTGGAAGTTAGGAAACTTAAGTGTCCGCTATAATCTTCCTTTAGATAGATCCGTCTATGGGAACCCATGTCTAATGTGGTTAATATCCTAAAAAGCTGTCGCCAGTATGGAATGCTATTAAGCGAGGATGCTTTATTGGTAAGATTTTTCGTAGTTATTGCGTATTTTTACCAAGGCTGACGCCAAGCTCGCATCAGTTGGTAATCGGCGCTAGGAGAGGTAGAATAAGCAGATGCTATGGGGTTAATCCACTGCGGTCGTTTTGCCCGCACCTTGTAGCGAGATTGTATCGGCTTAGACCAAAAACTGGTCATCGGAGAGCTACAAATACGAGCCAATCTGTTTCAAGTGCCGCAGCGCCACTTGAAGAATGCCTCGGGGGCAACTTTTTTGATCGTTTCGATCGGCATTTATGAACTACCCTCACTGGAACAATAAATTGGAATCCTCGTTTGTAAATAGCGGTCAACAGGCGCTAGACCAGCGTCCCTTAGTGTTGGCTGTAGACGACAATCACGACAACTTAGAGCTGCTGACACAAATACTCGATTTATGCGGCTGCGAGTGCGTGGGAGCCGTTGACGGGTATGCAGCTATTTCAGCAGCAGTCGATCGACCTCCCGACCTAATCGTACTCGACATTTGCTTGCCGGATATAGACGGTATGGAAGTGGTAAAACGCATTCAACAAAACCCCGATCTCAGAGATATTCCGATAGTCGCTGTCACAGCACTAGCAAAACCAGAAGACCGCGCTCGAATTCTCCAAGCCGGCTGCGTGGAATACCTTTCCAAACCTTTTAACATCAAAGATTTAGAAAGAATTATCCGCCAGCACCTTAACTCTCCAATGGTTTTGGTTGAGTTTTAGATTTATAATTAGAAGCACGAACTTGAGGTGCAGAGTCCAAAATTGCGATCGTTCCCGTGCGGCCCGTCTCCAAGGTCGCATCGCGGAGCAAATCAATGACTCCCACGCCCAAAACCTTTTGGATTAATTCTTTCAGTGGCAATTCCAGAAGTGATTCTAATTGTGTCCGCACCTGCAACGCCAAATCTTGCTGACCATTCTGGGCCAGCAGTTTTTCGGGTTGAGTAAGCCCATTTTCGACAACTATTATCAATTTGTTATCCAAAAGATTGCACAGCGCCTGACTCGTTGAGTGTCCGAGTTGAGAGCGGTACAAAGCTTGAATTCCTTGCGAAAGAGTCCGTTCTAATTTCCCGCGAGTAGGTTCTAAGGTTTCCCCTGCCATATTTTTTGATTGAAACCATGATAGATAAATAAAAAAGACTGTTAGGAGTTAACAGTTAGGAGTTAAGTTAACTGTTAACTCCTAACAGCTAACTGTTAGAAACAACCGTCGCGTTAGCCGACAGTAACTTCATTAGTTTCCACCCCAGTTGCACCCTTAACACCTTTAGCAATTGTCACCAACTTGTTGACAATTTCCTGACTGGGAACTGTACCTTTGAGAACCACAGTAGTGCCAAGTTGAGCCACATAAACAGTCTCAATATCCGCAACATCTGGATTTGCATCAAAAGCCTGAGCCACCCGTTTAGCTAAACCGCTTTGATCGTATTCTCCATTCAATCCCATGCGTTCCGGCGGGATTGTCTGAGCGCTCCCACCAGACTGAGCTTGAGCTTGAGCTTCAGCTACAGGTGCTTGGTAAGCAGGAGCCTCAACAGTTTCTTGATTTTCAAGTTTTTCTAAACCAAACAATCTTTTTAGCCAGCCCATAGAGTTTGTCCTCCGACAAAGTTTGTGTTAATTGACGTGTTAATTGACGTGTTAATTGACGTGTTAATTCACGGTTGGCAAGTCGCCCTGTAATTGTTATTCTCAATACCAGGAATTATGATCGCACTCTTGGATGCAGAAACCGAGTTTTTTTACAAAAAAGTATCGTTACAGCCATCCACCTAGGCATAAAAACCCAGTTTGTTTAGTTTGGTGCGCCCATCCTAAATACAATTTACTGTTGTACAACTCCGCCGCTCATCTGCCTGGAGACATAATTCTCCCACTCTCAAACAAATACTTGGGCTGACCATTCCGGCAAATCAAACTTAAACCCTTCTTCCCCAACTTATACGATTTTGTTGTGCATCCACTCGTGCCAAGTTCCGGCAGCCGGAAACTTAGGAATGCAGTAACCAGATAGATAAGTATCCGAAAAATTGGCGACAACTACTGCTCGCGTTCCCTCCTCGCTCCAGCGGTAGTAAGCGAGGACTTTTGCTTCGGCATTTTCGTGGATAAATTCAATATTTTCGGTATAAAGTGCCGGAACTTTTTCCCGCAGCCGAATCACGTGTTTGTAGTATTCCAACAACTCAGATTTGGCTGATTTTTCAACAAAAACCATTGCAGTTTATTCGGCTGGTTGGGAGTTGGCCGAGCGGATTGTCCAAACTCTTGGGCCATCCACAGCATCGGTATTCCTACTGCTGTGACTAACAAAACTGCTCCCAAATTAGCCTGTTTCAAAGCCGCTTCTGGGTCGAGAGTCTGAAAGCTTTCTGCCGCCAGCAAGTGCGATCGGTCGTGACTGGCTAAATAATTGATAACATTAGTTACCTTTTGATAGGCTTGTTGTTTTGCATCCAGAACTTCCTTGAGCTTTTCAATATCTAAAGTATCCCCCGCGAGATTTTCTATGGCAAAAATGCGAAAACTTTCGTGCCAGCACCCATCCATCGGCCCCTCTGCAGCGACGAGTTCGGGAAGTTGGGGAAAGTGTTCTGCTAGGTTGTAAAATGGCTTGTCGCCAGCGGCTTTTTTCGCTTCACGAATTATCCAGTGCAGGAAATCTCGATTGTCCAACTGTCGCACTGCATTGTAGCGAATTCCGTGGATATGATATTCTTGAATCCAGAAATTAACGACATCGCCGATGAATTTCCAAGCAGGACGAATGCCGAGTTGTGGGTCGAAGTTTTCGTAGTTAAACTCCGATCCCCAGTAGTTAGCCGGATCTTCGGGATAGTGTTTGTCGCGGTAGTACCAATAATTGCGATCGATTAGCAACAAGGGACATTCTTCATCGCACTGGTTGTAAATCCCCTCCAGGAGCACTCGGATGCCCCGTCCGCAGCACTCGTCAATCAATTGCTTCAAATCTGCGGTTGCACCGTAACTGGACTCTACGGCAAAGAAATCGCGGACTTTGTAGCCGCAGCTATAATCGCCCGGATATTCATTAACTGGCATTAGTTCGATCGCATTTATCCCCAAATCGCACAGATAATCTAATTTCTCCCTAACCTGCTGGAATTTACCGCCACTTTCGGAACCATCCCGCCCGGAAAAATCAGCAACGTGCATTGCGTAAACGACTAATTCTTCATTATTAGGGAGTTCTTTGTCGTCGTGATGCCAAACATAGGTATCAATAATTCGCGCGCCTGCTTTGATGCGAACTGTACTTGTATTAGTAGTGCGGTCAATTGCAGTGGCGTAGGGGTCATTGACTTCTACCCATTCGTCCGGTTCAAAACATGGACTTTGCGACTGAACTCGGAATTTGTATTGATAAATACCGTCTTCTAACTTAATGTTAGTGCGGAAATAACGTTTCTCATCTTTTTCTAAGGGAATTGCTGCCCATTGGGAAAAGGAGCCGAGCAGTGTAGCTGCTTTGTTGTTGGGAGCGAAGAGTTTGAATTCAATTGCAGCGACCATGAATACCTGGTTTGCAGAACTTATAAGCGTGATTAGTAGTGATTTTTACAATTTGGTAAACCTGTCGCCACCGTTCTTGTTCTTAAGAGTTAAACCTGTAACTCTTATGTTGTCAGGTACTTGGGGGCGCAGCCGGAGGATTTAGTAGTGCGAACCCTAGCGATTGAGTAAGGTGCGCCCCTAGGCACCCGAAACCTGATTTTAATCAAAAATGTAGTTAAAGTAACTAAAACTTATTAAGTGCTATTTATGAAAAATAGTCCGGACTGTTTGGAGTTCGTAGTCTGAAACCCTAGATTTTCTGTGGGTCGCGAACTTGCCTTAGAGGCTTGAACCCCTATTCTACGGTTGGCTATCCAAAACTGTCCGAAGTATTGTATGAAAAGTAATTTAACTTTTGATAACTAAATAAATCGTGGTGAACATTTAAGATTTGTAACTAAAGAAACATTTTTTAGCGGACAGGAATAATACCGTAGAAAGAGGTCATTTTATGCGGGAACAGAGAGGATGAGCTTGTAATTATAAGGCAAGGGAAACCAGAAACATGAATCCTATATTCAACTGGGTTTTCCTGCGACTTTAAGCCAAGTTTGAGCCGAGAATAGCAATGATTATTTTTGCTTATGTCTTGGCAGCACTTGTTTTATAGTTGTTGACCGGCAAACTTTGTAGAACCAAAATCAGCTTTAACGACTGCTGCTACCTCAGTAATTGGTAATTGGTGAAAATCTCATTCGTCCCTGTTACCCGTTAGATATTCTGAGCAGTGGCTCTAAGGCTCTAAAAGTTTAATGTGGGATGTTGGCGAATTACCGTTACTGTAAAACTCTGGAGTGTTAAAAATGCTAAAACAAATGTGTTGGTTGCCCAGACTCGGAGGCAATGGAGAAAAGATATTGCACTTGCGTACCGATGCCCGTCAGGCGTGGCGGCCTTATACAGCTTTTCCGCAGTTTGCTGTATCCGACTACCGGGAACCGGGCGGTTCTAAGGGATGGGCAACATTTCAGAAGCTGAGAGTTCAAGGGTGGAATTTAATATCGACTGAAGAAGCGCAGCAGTCGATTTTTGGCGAACAGAAAACTGCTTAAAAACCCCGAAACCGCAGCAATAAAAAGAAGAGGATTTGACCTCTTCTTTTTATTGGTTTTGGACGCAGAAACTGGCTTTTTAACCATCCTACTTCGTTGCAGCGGTAAGGTGTGCGCTGCACACCCTACATACTTTTGAGACGTTTGCCAGTTGCAAGTAAATTAGGCGAGCTGCCTTTGTCTCTCTGCTGTTGTTGCTGCGCTATCAAACACCGGCTGGCGAGTTTTCAAGTTAAACCGATATCCGTGGGGGAGGATGTGCAACTTGGCCCCGCAAATCGCCAAACCCTCATCCTTCAAGCGTCCCTCAATATTGTCGTGGAGTTTTTCCGACTCGTCGATGACAGTTACAGCGCTTTCGCCAATGACTTCTAACTCGTCACCGTGGACTAAAATAGCTGTATTTTCGTCAATACCAAATCCCAACACAGCCGGTTGCAGCAAGAGTGCCGTAACTAAGCGTCCCAGACGACCTCGTTGGGCGAAATGCTGGTCGATGACAACATTGGGAAGGAAACCCATTCCCGGGCCCATTGCTACCGCATCAACGCGGGGATTTGTCTCCGAGTCTCCTTCAATAATCATCATGTCTGGCATCATCGCCGCGCCGGCACTGGTGCCACCAATGATAATCCCTTCAGAGTAGCGTTTGTGCATAGCTGCGTCGAGTTTGGTGTCTTTCAAGCAGCTAATAATCCGCGCTTGATCTCCGCCGGTAAAGAATATGCCCGTGGCTTGTTCGATCGCTTCTAAATGCTCTGGATCGCTGGCATCTTCGGGTCTTTGAGTGTCAATAACTCGCACATCTTCAGCGCCAAGTCGCTCAAACACTCGGATGTAATTATCTCCTACTTCTCCCGGTAGGCTTGTTGCAGCGGTCATTACTACAATGCGGGCTTTAGTGCCTCCGGCGCAGCGCAAGAATTCCCGCAGAATTTTGCAGTCGCCCTCTTTGTCTTCCGCGCCACCAATAATTAGCAACTTCCCCTGAGTTTCCTGGCTCGCCATATTATCTCCACTTTTAATTTATTAAGTTTCACTAAAACACAAAATTCCTTTTTCCGAGAACTGCCCAAAGGTATATATAGATACCAAAAACATCTCAGACTCCTACCCCTCTAGGACGCACACAGCTCAAGCGTTCTGGTGGTTTTTTAGTGTTGCTCCGGGCTGTAACGATAGTTTTGTAAACTCCTGGAGGCACTAGACTAAAGAAACCGGGAATAGGAACGAGAATTCTACGTTTGAACGGAAAAACTTAACTCAGAAACCCCGGTTTTTGAGAGAGCTTTTGCGTTTGCGACTGGTAAAAAAAACCGGTTTCTGCGTCTAGGACTATCTACTTAACTCATCCTCGACGATCGACACAAAAAACTTACCCCCCCTAACAGGAGATAGGAGGGGTCAAAAAATGAGCTTAAATTACAAGGCCGACGCGGGGGGGGGGTGATCGATCCGGTTTCTGACCTGATTCTTCGCTAATCCTCCTCTGATTGCTCGTAGAAATCAGATTGATCAGCGTCAGTCCTCAATTAGTCCGATCGCCCGTTAGTGCGATCGCTCGATCAAATTGCTCAATATGGTGCTCGCCCGTTCTAAAGGTAGGTGTCTGGGTTTACCGTTCCAGACAATCTGATATTCGTTGCTGTTTTGACCGTCGCCGTAGCCAGAAATTAGCTTCCGGTGAAATGCTTCCTCAGCTAATTCATGAACTTTATCCCTGAGAGCAGTTTGTGCGATCTTCATAATTTGCTGCTTCTTAAATTTTCTTTCACAGTCATAAACAATTATAAGTGGGGAGTGTACCTCTCTAAAGTTATAGGTTTTTCCTGAACGGGGAAGGAAGTAGTCATTAGTTATAAGTGCTTAGTTATCAATGCTTAGTCATGAATGCTGAGTCAGATCTTGAAGAAAGAAGGAATATTTTCCCACTCTCCCCTCTCCCCTCTCACCCACTCCCCCACTGCCCCACTCCCCCACTGCCCCACTCTCGCAATAAGGCTGAAGGCAGAATGGGTCGGAGTAGTTGTCTCAACTGAGCAGTGCGATATCTATGCCCGCAGGTAGTATCCCCTGCACCGAGTATAAAGTTACCGTTAAAAATTAGCTAAAAGGAGGTTAGAAAATGTTGCAAGAAAAAAGCACCGAAACAGCCCGGGTCAATGCTCGAAAAACAGATGTTTTTGATGTGTTCAACTTCAAACACTATATGGGGCCAAACCCTTATTTAGACACAGCAGCTTTAGTTTTCGATTTAGCGTTGACGGGCGCGAGCGAACCTTTGCCGATCGCACATTACCAGGAAATTATTGGCGATCGCTACCCGCAAATCCTGCACGAAACTTTCTCGAACCACGCCCAACTCTTCGGCCGTACCGCCTCAGAAGTAGCCAAACTCGACATGGGTTTGCACTTCCAAAACTGGAACATCCAGCCGTTTTCTCAGTTTAACAGAATTAGCATAGAAGCACTTCACGCCCGCACCGCCAGATCCGTAGTTTACGCAGTTTGGGATTGGTTTGAAGCCATCAATCAAAATCAAGACTTTCCCTTGGAAGCACAAATGGGCGCGCTGCAAAATATGTTCCGGCAGTCAGTGTACGGAGGCCCGACAGTTTATTCGTTAATGCGAGCTGCATCTCAAAAAGGCATTCCCGTATTTTATTTGTGGGATGAAGGATTGATGCAATACGGTTACGGCAAAAAACTCGTGCGCGGCTCTGCAACTACTTTTGATTCTGACAGCCATTTAGACTCAGATTTTACCACGCGCAAAGACGATTGTAAAGCTTTTCTCGCTACATTAGGATTTCCTGTTCCCAAAGGCGATATCGTCTCCACAGAAAACGGAGCTCTGACAGTTGCTAGAGACATTGGCTATCCAGTTGCTGTCAAACCAGTAGTCGGTCATAAAGGAATTGGCGTCACAGCAGATATCCGAGATGCTGAGGAATTGCAAGCCGCTTTTAAAAGAGCAGTTAAGGCCATTCCCGAAACAGAACCGGTGCGAGTAATTGTGGAAAACAGCATCAAAGGCTCGGATTTTAGGCTGTTGTGCGTTGACGGCAAATTTGTTTCGGCAACTGAACGCCGACCCGCTTGGGTAACAGGTGATGGCGACTCAACAGTTCGCGAATTGATCCGCCGCGAAAACCGCAAACCAGAACGTTTGGATACGCCAACTTCGGCCCTGAGCAAAATTCAGTCCGACGAAGCGATGGAAATGTATCTGGCAGAACAAGGGCTGTCATTAGATAGTGTCCTAGAGCGCGATCGCGTTGTGTCTCTACGCAAAGTCGCCAATCTTTCCGCAGGCGGCGTCAGCATCGACGCTACCCACAGTATTCACCCGGATAACATTGTTTTAGCTCAAGATATTGCCCTACATTTTCGGTTAACTTGTTTGGGGGTTGATGTGATAACAGAAACTCTCGCCAAATCTTGGAAAACCGGCAATTTTGGGATTCTCGAAATCAATGCCGCCCCGGGAATTTTTATGCACCTCAACCCGGCTGTCGGAGAAGGGGTTGATGTGCCGTCGCATATTGTCGAAACTTTCTTTGACTCGGGAAAATCCGCCCGAATTCCGATTATTACTTTCAACCAAATTTCGGTGCACGATCTGCAAGAAACAATCGACCACATTCTTTTGCAGCATCCCGATTGGACGATCGGTGCTGTTTGCCGCGGGGGACTTTTTGTTAACCGTTCTGAAAAAGTTTTGCATAAGAATTACAATCTTAACGTGCAAAGTTTGCTGCGGAATCCCAAGCTCGATTTGTTAATTGCTGAATATCCCGGAAATATTTTGGAAGCTGAGGGAATGTTTTATGGGGGGAGCAATATGGTGGTGCTGGACAATCCGGGAGAAACTGAGATGATGTTGATCAGAGAAAGCACCGATCACGATACTGTTGTGGTGAGGGAAGGAAATAGTATTTCTATTCGCCGCCAAGGGTTGATCGAACAGTATACTCTGGGAGATGATGAACCGTTCACACGGGTTTATTTGAAGGAAATAGGGACTGTTTTGTAAGCTGTTCCACATTTAAGTTGGCTTTGTAGGGCGGGTATTGATTACCCGCCCCACCAGATCGAGGCTTTTTCTCGTTCTCGGGTGTTTCCTGGGAAGTAACTTGGGGCTCGCCCAGATTTGAACTCGCTTCGTTACACTTAGTTACAATTGGTGGCAATCCCTCAGTGGGGGATGCACTATTCGTAAAAAGCCAATTGCTTCCCAACTTTCTCGTTACCACACCAATATTTTCGTAGAAATTGGGTTTCTCAGGGTAAGTGCTATTGCTGCGATCGTAAGTTTTTAAACAATTTAGTTTATAGGCTGTCGATCGTGCTATCAAGGAACTTCACAAGTCTTTAAACAATTGCACTCCGGTAGCACAAGGTGTGGAAATATGAATGTTGCGAGCAATTGGTTTAATTCGCTGACCGAATGTTTACTGTCGCACCGTCGCTACATTCCAGCAGCGCTGACTCTTTGCACCGGCACGAGTTTGTCATTGGCAGCCGCAGCCGTTGTTTGGCATTCGGAAAACCAACGAATGCACGCTGAATTTCATCAGCAAGCCGATCGCCTGAATGTGGCATTGCAGCAAAGCATCAACAAAAATTTAGAATTTCTGTACTCACTTGAAGCATTCTACAGCGCATCTAGTGAAGTTAGCAGACAAGATTTTAAGCAATTCACTCAACCTGCACTTTCCCGAAATTCTGCTATACATTCTGTTAACTGGATTCGGCGCGTGCCGGCTGCCCAAAAAGCAGCTTACGAACAAACAATTCGAGCCGAAGGTTTTCCGGCATTTCAAATTTACGAGCGAACTCCTGACAAAAAGCAGGTCAAAGCAAAAGTGCGATCGGAATATTTTCCAATTATTTACAGAGAAGCCCTAGAAGAAGATAACAAAGTGATCGGTTTTGATGTTGCCTCCAGCCCCGATCGCAAAGCAGCTTTAGAGAAATCGGTGAATACCGGGAAAATAGCCGCTTCCGGGCGGATTAAATTAGTCAGCAACAATCAACCGGGATTGCAAGTATTTCTACCAGTACCCCGCCGCACAACTTCTGCTGATAATTCGGTCAACGGCCGCCAAAACCTCATGGGAGTTATTGCGGGTGTGTTTCAGATCACGAGTATGGTCGATTTCTCTTTAGAATCGCTAAATTTAGACAAGATTAATTTTTACCTCTATGACAACTCTGCTATAGAGAAAGAACGCTTTCTCGTGCGCTACGACTCACAAGCTAAGCAGTTGATAGATAACCCAAAACACGAAAAGCCAGAGTTAGCTAATTTGCGGGGAAAAATCTGTCAAAATCCTAGTGCTTGCACTCGCCTATTTAACGTAGCAGACCGCCAGTGGAGGCTGCTAGTTTTGCCTGGGAAGGGGTACAACAGTATGACGACGCATCAGGGTTCGCTGGCAATTGGCGCGATCGGGCTATTGATGACTGGCGGCTTGACGATTTACCTGTTGATGTCTCTAGAACGTACTGCAAAAGTAGAACAGCAAGTGTACGATCGCACAATTCAACTAAAACAGCGCACCGCTGAACTAGAAACAGCACTAAAAAATTTGCAGGAAACTCAATTTCAACTAATCCAAACTGAAAAAATGTCCAGCTTGGGGCAGTTGGTGGCGGGAGTTGCCCACGAAATTAACAATCCTGTCAACTTCATCTCTGGCAACCTTATCCATACAGGCGCATATACCCGAAACTTGCTGGAACTGGTGGAACTATACCAGCAGCAATATCCCAACCCAACGCCCGTAGTGCAAGCGAAACTACAAGAGATTGATTTGGAGTTTATCAGTGAAGACTTGCCTAAAATCCTACAATCAATGAATATGGGAGCTGAACGGATCAGGCAGATCGTGCTTTCTCTGCGGAACTTTTCGCGCTTGGATGAAGCTGAAATGAAGTCGGTTGACATTCACCAAGGCATTGACAGCACCTTGATGATTTTGGATAGTCGGCTGAAACCACAACCTGGTTTTCCGGGCATTCAAGTCATCAAAGAATACGGAAATTTGCCCTTAGTGGAGTGCTGGGCTGGACAATTGAATCAGGTATTTATGAATGTTTTGAGCAATGCCATTGATGTTTTACATGAAGAAAAGAGTCACATACCAAATGGTAAAAATTCTTATGATGCGGCTTTTTTACCTAGGATTCGGATTCGTACTGAACTTTTAAGTTCTAATTGTGTATGCGTGCGAATTGCTGACAATGGAGCGGGCATGACGGAGAATGTAAAAAAACGTTTGTTCGATCCATTTTTTACTACCAAAGCTGTAGGTAAAGGTACGGGCTTGGGATTGTCGATCGGCTATCAAATAGTGGACAAACATCAAGGTTCGTTCAGGTGCCTATCGGCTCCGGGAGAGGGAACTGAATTTTGGATTGAGGTGCCGGTGCGACAACAGTCTAAGCAATGTGTTTCTAAGGTTTCACCTGCGGTAGGTGCCAGTTGGAATTAGGGGGAGAAATATCGCTTCTAGCTGAGTCTTACTGGGAGCATCTCAATGAAAGCAGCAAAGCTAGAAATTGGAGTGTGGAGGCAAGAGGCAGGAGCCAGGAGGAAAGAGGAAGAAGAAAAGAGGAAGAAGGAAGGAGCCAGAAAAAGTGTTTTTACAAATATGAGATGCTCCCTAATTCCAGTTTATAAAATGTGAACTATCCGCACTCTACTTGGGAAAGCTGCGGATTTCGCAGTCTATTTTCAACTGTCAACTGTTAACGGTTATAGTTATTGGCAAGCGCGTGCTTATTCCCAGTGGAATATGGTCGAAAACAAATACATTGGGTTTTACCCGTCGTGACAATTTATAATTGTAGCAAGGCCCGATTACCAATTATTAACTACGATGTCTTTACAATCTATTAGCATTCCGCCCACAACCGATCGCCAACCTGTGGCTTTGATGGTCGCTTTGCATGGATGGGGTGCTAATGCTCGGGATTTGACTTCCTTAGCACCCGTTTTCAATTTGCCGGATTATCAGTTTGTGTTTCCCGATGCCCCCTTCCCCCATCCCCAGGTAACGAGCGGCAAAGCGTGGTATAACCTTCAAAGCAAAGACGCTCAGGGATTGGTAGAAAGCCGGCAATTGCTGAGGGAATTTTTGCAGTCTTTGGAAAGCAGCACGGGCGTGCCTTTGTCTCGCACGATTTTAGGTGGCTTTTCTCAAGGCGGAGCGATGACTCTAGATGTGGGATTGACTTTGCCCGTAGCCGGTTTAATTTGTCTGAGCGGTTATTTACACCCGATTTCGCCAGTTGCTGGGAGTGCTTTGCCACCTGTTTTAATCGTGCACGGTACTCAAGATACTATTGTGCCGGTTAGTGCTGCTGTGCGATCGCGCGAGAGTTTGACGGCTTGGGGAGCTGCGGTGCAGTATCAAGAATTTAAGATGGGACACGAGATTCTGCCGGAAGTTATAGATGTAATGCGAAGTTTTGTTGTACAAACTGTGTCGAAATCTGATTAAAGGTTTAGTATATAGTATGGCGGAAGTCTCGGGCAGGGGAAAAAAATGAAAACTTTAACCAAAGCATCGCGCGATATTGCTGTACTTACTTCTCAGGACGTGGCAGAATTGGCTGTCCGTTTGGAAGTTGACGATTATACAGATCCTTTTGAGGGATTGAATGATTGGCATCTGTTGCGATCGCTTGCCTTTCAGCGGCCGGAGCTGGTTGAACCTTATCTCCACCTTCTGGATATGGAAGCCTACGACGAAGCATAGCCTTAAAAATCTAGCTCAAAAAATTCGACGGAATTGAGGAAGAAGTTAGCAGCATATTTTGTTGCGGATTAAACAGATGAATTAGAGATTTGAGTCTGTTTTTATCTTAATTTCTTTCTTGATTTTTTTTTATGAAAAAATGACATGAAGGGCAGACGAATTTTAATCGGCGTTAGTGGCGGGATTGCAGCTTACAAAGTTTGCGAAGTAGTTTCAACTTTAGCAAAAGCTGGAGCGGAAGTTAAAGTTATTCTTACTGATGCAGCCGCGGAGTTTGTAACGCCTTTGACTTTTGCTACTCTGTGCCGCCATCTTGCTTTTACTGACAAAGATTTTTGGCAAGCAAGTCACGGCCGCCCCCTGCATATTCAACTGGGAGAATGGGCGGAAGTTTTTGTTATTGCTCCTTTGACCGCTAATACTTTGGCTAAGTTGGCGGGGGGTTTTGCTGATAATTTGCTGACTAATACTGTCTTAGCTTCTACTTGCCCAATTTTGCTGGCACCGGCGATGAATACGGATATGTGGGAACAGCCGGCGGTGCAGCGGAATTGGCGGGAAGTGTTGAGTTATCGGCGCTATCATGCTGCGAATCCGGGGGCGGGAATGCTGGCGTGCGATCGCGCCGGTGTCGGCCGGATGGCAGAACCTTATGAGATTTTGCCTCATATTGAATCGCTGTTGTATGCGAAGGGCGATCGAGATTTAGCGGGCATTCGGGTGTTGATCAGTGCGGGAGGAACGCGGGAACACCTCGATCCGGTGCGGTTTATCGGCAATCCTTCCAGTGGCAAAATGGGTATAGCTTTGGCCCAAGCTGCACAGCACCGCGGCGCTACAGTGACGCTGGTACACAGTATAACTGGGGAATTGCCGCTCTCAGGTGTGCGGGCGATCGCAGTTACGAGTGCACAAGAAATGCGGCAGGCGATGCTGCAATGCTTTCACGATGCGGATTTGACGGTGATGGCGGCGGCGGTAGCGGATGTGAAGCCGGCTGAGTACAGTAGTGAAAAATTGCCGAAGCGATCGCTCCCGAATTGTTTACCGTTGGCACCGGTAGCGGATATTGTGGCAGAGTTGGGAAAATTGAAACAGCCACACCAAAAATTAATCGGGTTTGCAGCACAAACTGGGGATATTGTCAAGCCAGCTTTGGAGAAATTGCGGGCGAAGAAACTAGATGTAATTGCCGCAAACCCGATCGATCGAATAGGTGCAGGTTTCGGCAGCAATACCAATCAAGCAATATTAATTAATGCCGCCGGCAAGCAAGTAGAAATAGCACCTTGCAGCAAGCTAGAAATGGCTCACCGATTGTTAGATTTTGTGAGGGAAGGGTGAGGTCGCGACTTACTTATTAACTGGGATTAATTACTACTGGTTCTGGCGATAATTCTGATTCCCCCAAATCCGTTGATTCCGAGTCAGCCGACAACTCAGTATCTGCGACAGTAATTTCTAGTTTAAATCCTAATGCTTCGAGCAATTCTACCAAACTATAGATTTCCGAACCTTCACTTTCAGCAAGCATCTTGTCGAGTTTTTCGTGATGCTGTTTTGCTGACTCCGAAAGAGCATTCATCCTCATTCGAGCCTCAATCACCTTTCGGATGGCATTTCTTAAAAGTGCGGGTTCCGGGTCTTTTTTTTCCAAAATAGCGCCGATAAAACCAGCAGCTTCTTCCGGCTCGTGGAGAGATTCAATTAGGTACTCGTGGTCGCTATCACTTGTCGGTGCTTTCACGTTTTTCATAATCTGTCCAGTATTCTATAGCTTGTCGAATGTTCTGTTTTTGGGTGCTTTTATCCCCAGCTACGAGGATTACCACAATTGTCAAGCCGACTTGTCCGAAGTAGACGCGGTAGCCCGGGCCATAACTAATTCTGAGTTCAAAAACTCATTGTCCCACTGACTTGAAATCTCCGAGATTACCTTGCTCAACTTCGGTCAAGCCTAGATTTGATTCTAACTCTAACATTCCGATCGCGGCGGGCATCAAGCCACTCGGTGAATGGTGCCGTACCCTCTGCTGTAGTGTAACGTCGAATTTCCCTGGGTTGTACTTGCATGATTTTATCGTACTTGATTAACAATTTCTATCGTAAGGGCGATCGACAGTGCATTAAGTGGGGAAATCATACTTAAGACAGAGGTATTCGATAGACAAAATAGTAAACCTTGTTTGAGGAAACAAAGTTTAAATCAAACAGGGCATTGTGAATGAATTTTAAATCGATCGCAAAAACCAATCTACTATTCGGCAGCCTGATAATTAGCTTGGGATTGCAAGCACTTCCAGCCACAGCGCAAGCAGTCACCGACGCCCAAGTTTCCGCCCTCGTAGAAGCGCTGCGACAAGCCGCCCCGCCACAAGCCGCAAATGACGGAATGTACAGTCAGTGGCAAGTTTTACCGGGCAATATTTCCCGCTGGGCAAAATTCTGTACCAAACAAGATTTAACACCGCAACAATTTGAGGCCGACGCGACAAAAGCCAAATCAATTGTTACCTGTATCGTGGGCGATTTGCTGCGCGACGAGTACAAAGCTAGCAGCAACAATGAATTAACCGCTGTACGCCGCGCCGCTTGCTGGTGGATGACAGGGGACTCCGCAGCTTGCAAAAGTGGCGCAACTGCTACTTATGCCGATAAAGTTATCAGCGTTTACCAGCAGCAGCAACCTAAAAAGTAAAGTTTGTGCAGGCGGAATTTAGATTTTTTTGACCGCAGATGGACGCAGATGGTTTTGTGCTGATGGACAGATAAGAGCGATTTGATATCAAATTCAATTATCCTATAAACGCCAAAGATTCTTGAGAACATTAATCAGCTCTTTCTGTCGTCGAGCGATTACTTCTGGCGTCCATTCCTGTTCCCGCAGCACTTGGGTAGTAAGTGCAAAGGGTGAAACACCTGTATTAGTGGTGAAATACTTCTGTTTTTTCACATCAAAATCATAATTTTGTGCCAGAGTGTTTTTCGCACGAGATAGTAAAACTAAGTTGCCAAGACGATGCACATATTGATCTCGCTCTTCCTGACTAGGAAACCACTTCATCCACTCACTATTAGCCCCTGGATTTTGGGGAAGTACGTGCTCGACAGTAATGTTGGAGAAGTTGTAAGATGCTTCACCTTCTGACAGAGCAGCATCTAAGCGCAGCAAAACATAACGACGAATTTTTTGAATTAGGTAAAGGTCACTATCGAGGACTCTAAGGATATTGTTTGACTCTTCAGGAGTAAACTGGAGCGGTGAATTGGAATTGAATAAATCTTCCTCTTGCTCAATAGCAGTAAGCAATTTGCTGTAACGTTCAATGCGCTCATTGATATTGGCGCGGACAATCATTAAACCTGCCGCAAGGCGGTCTAAATCTGTAAAAAAACGCACCAAATTATCCGGGTTATTACGGTTGCGCGACAGGTAGAGAATGGCAGGCGGTATCCAGTCGAAATTATCAATTCTGTCTAAATATTTAAACAGTTGATTTATTTCCTCTGCACGCCGCTCGCTTTCATACCTTAAGTTCTGAATTTCCGAAAAAGCCTTAGCATAAGGATCTAAAATTTCATCAATGAATTGCTGAGGCCCAGCCGCAGGATTGATGTTTTCCTGAAAATCTTTAAGGACGCTCTTGTTGAGTTTTTTCTTTTCCTTAATCATGCGAATATGAGAAAACAAATCTTTGAATAACTCGCGTCCCAGCTCCTCCTCGGTATCTTCCCACTTTTTAGTATATTTTTCTTGTTGGCTTTCGGGTATTTTTCCGATAAGGTCAGCTTTCAAGATATCAGTTAGGGAGAGATCCAATCCCCTGTTGTTCAACACAGAAAATATCCGATATGCAGAGTCAAAGTCAGGCGTAGAAACCACTACCAAGAAGCACTGGGTAATGAGGAACTGGGCAAGACGTATACGGTGGGATTCCGCGATCGTCTGCAAACGTTGCAAGAATAAATGTGCATTTTCTTTAATAAGCTTCTGAGTATCCATCAGCTCAACATTGTTCAATTCTTTGAGCTTGTTAATACCACCTTCATTTTGAATATATTCCTTAAAAAAGTCGGCATCTCGCTCGCGCAAAGTCAGACGGTAACGATTATTTATACCCGCGATTAAGCTGCCTTTTTGGTATAGATAAGTGGTCAAGTCATTGGCGTGTTCTGTTGGCAATGATGCCCGGAGAGCAGCTAGTAGTATGGTGAGAGTTGTTAGACGTTGCTGACCATCTACAATTTCAGCATCTGGCGGCCCAGATTTGATCAAAACAATGCTGCCTAGAAAGTACGGGTTGAGTTGATCAATCGTGTCATTGCCATCTCCCAATGATGTTAGCAGGTCTTCCAGCAGTTCTCCAGCTTGCTCATTTGTCCAAGCATAGGGACGTTGGTAGAGGGGAATGGTGAACATAAAGTCATCGCTAAAGATTTTTCTAATGGGGTGTTCCTCACCCTTGATGCTGACACGGTTCATGCTGGGTTCCTGTCTTAGGTGTGGTTGTTAATTGCTTCCCGAAAGTCAATTTTCCTTGTTACTAGAATACCATGCTCAAGCTTGGAAAGGCTAACCCTCAACTTAGCCTGTGCAGGCTGGTTTCATTCGTCCCGCCACAGGTTTCAATCTGCGAGTGAATATATCATCCATTTTCCGCCTGACTTCTCATCAACTTTTGCACACTCCCCAAAGCCCGATTTAATTCATAACTTTTTCTTTCTGAATTCTGCAAAAAAGCCTGCTGTTCTTCCTCAATCATTAACACATCCTGCCGCACCAAACCATCTAATAACTTTTGAGCCGCACCGAAACAACTATCTTTGATAAACCTGCGAAACCAAACAGGCAATTTGTGCAGCCGCCAAAACGCATTTAATGAGGTAAAATGAATTAAATAAGCGCGAGTTGCTGTCTCGCTAACCGGACAAACCAAGCAGTAAATCTTAAAGTCGCTCCCCAAAGTTGAAACCCAATGCGGGTAAACATAACTCACCTCCAGCGGTTCCGGGTGCAGTCGGCGCAAAGACTTAAAAAATAACTGAGAAATTGACCATATTTTATCTATTTTGTAATAACTTTGTGCCTGATAGCGCGCTGTTACTTGATGCTCGTTTTCTTCTATAGTATCTAACACCGGATTTGCCCAAGCTTGCCAATCATCGTGCAAGTGTCCGTGGTACATATCCATCAAGTTTTCAATTAAAAATGAATAGTGTGCCTGACAGTCGATGACTGAAACTGTGGCAATATAATTGAGATGTTCCCACTCTGGCAAATCCAGTAAATCTATTTTTTCTGCTCGCATTTCTTCGCCGGGAAACAGCCAGATAAAACCGTTTTTTTCCTTGACAGGATAGGAGCGAATTTTGCAGTTAGGTAGCTTTTGATTTTCTGCTAAATAATCGACTTCGGCGCATTCTCCCCTTGCATTTAACCGCCATCCGTGGTAAGCACATTCGATTAAATCGCCTTTAACTTGGCCGTGGCTGAGTTTAACTTGCCTGTGCGGACATCTATCTTCTAAAGCGTTGATTTTGCCTGCACTGTCGCGGAAAAGTACGATCGCCCGATTCCAGATTTTCGCAGCTAGCGGCTGAGTTTGCACCTCGGTGCTGCGGGCGATGGCATACCAGCGATCGAGATTAATGCCCAACTCGCGGATGTGAGTTTTTTCTCCCCTTGCAGATACCGATTTTATCGCGTTGTTTTGCATTACAAATGTTCCCAAATTACGCCCATAAAACAACCCAATTTTACAAAATAACAGCCCGGAAAGCAACGACCGTAAATTTTTCTAAATCTCCGTTCTGACAAATACCTATCGTTAGCTAAATGCTTCAACCACGTCGGCGACAATCTAAATTTTAATAATCTTAAAGCATTGCGAAATCCGTAGGTGGAACAGTCGGGCTTAAAATCTCTCGCTGCCCCTAATATGTAGCCTATTCTAGGAGGTGTCTCGACTTCCGATATATTATCTAAAAAGACGATTTTTCCGTGCGGATTTAACAATTTTTTACTTGCCTCAAGGGCGGCTGGGAGGTTGGGCAGGTGGTGAAAAGTAGCAGCACTAACTATTAAATCAAATTTGCGGTCTATCGCTAATTGACTGGCATCCATTTGGATGTATTCGATATTCGGGGCTGAGCGTTTTTGACGGGCGATGTCCAGCATTTTTGCTGACAAATCTACGGCCACTACATTATCGTAATACTGGGCTAATTCAAAAGCAAGAATTCCCGAACCGCAGCCAATCTCTAATGCTGCACCTTTGCTGGCCGATAGGTTGTTAGTAAAGAAATCGTTCTGGTTTTGCAAGGTGGCAGCGAAATCATATTCTGTTGCAAAAGCATCAAACATTACAGATTTATTGCGAATTTTGCAGTTACTCTTCAGCATCTATTATTGCTTTATACTCATTCAATAATATTTTAACCGTATATCCACCCCCCTCAACGCAGATATTTTTTTTGTTCGCAAGCTCTGCCTTTTCCCCTCAGCGAAACCACACCCACAAACCGTAACTCATCTTAAAAAAAGAATGCAACTGTAAGAAAGCTCCAAACCCTTCTTGAATCAGTCATTCCCATTTCTTGACATCTAACATCTAAAATCTAAAATCTAAACTGGTAGGGCTGGGGGCGGGTTTCACCGAGGATAGCAGCCAATAATTGACGATTTATAAAAACCCTCCCCGCTGCAAACCTTAGATTTTTAACACGCCTTCGGGATTCACCGTCAAGAGCGATCGCCTCTGCAAACCCTCCTGATATAAAATAGCATTAGCTGCCAACAAACCGCTGCTAACCGCCCTTTCCATTAAACCGCAAGGAAACGGCATTTTTACCCAATCTCCCGCAAACAAAAGATTAGGTACAGCGCAGCAAGTCTCCGGGCGTTCCGCATAACTACCGGGCGGATATCCAGAGAAATTCTTTTGATTTACTAATTCCCGGTGCAGCATATTTGCCTCTTTTAATTCCGGTACAATTTCGTACAATTCTTGCTCAAAAGTAGCCAGTAAAACTTCCTGGTTCGGAAATTCCTTCTCCTTGTAACAATAAGCGTGCAGTTCCACTACACTACCGCCAGTTTTCTGATTCCACTCGATGAACTGATCCTGAATTCGGTGGTAAAGCGTAATGCTGTCAGTCAGTTTGTAGCCGGAAAGCGAACTGAAATTGCTGTGCTCCCAGGGAAATTCGCGATCGAACCAAAAACGGCCCACCGCAAACGGATCGGCTATATTCAAACTCTCGATCCGGCTCTGCACCTGCGGATTCACCTCACCGCTGGCTAAACTAAACAAATGCTGCATCCCCGGAACATCTGCCGCCAAAACATAGTAATCAGCCTTCAATGTTTCTCCCAACTTTTGCGGCTGCGATTGGTTAACCGCTGCTGCTAACTGTATTTCATCTGCTTTTTCATCGACTACCTTAAATCGAGGCAAATCCCGCTGAGCCGGCCCGCTCACAACTCGCCCTTCGGCATCAAAAACTGCCCCGTGACAAGGACAGTGAAATTGACCGTCGTTCTGTTTCTGAACTGTGCAGCCTTGGTGAGTGCAGCTCAGAGAAATTGCCTCTTTTCCCGACGGTGCGGCGGCAAATACGCTGTCCCCAGCGCCGAAATATTCGGTAGAGTTGCTGTCAGTTAACAGCGCGTTTCGCTTCACCCAAAAAGGTATTTTACTTTGCACGTCTCCAGACTGGTAACTCACAGAATCAATCTTGCCGTTTTCCCAGCGAATCTCACTGACTGCGACATCTGTCAATACTTTGCCGCCTTTGCTTTCAATGGCTCGGGCAATAGGCTGCACCAAACTCGTGCCCATATCTTGCCGCGTGCCGTTGAAGGCCAAACCCTCTGGATTTCCGAAAAAGTAAAAGTGGAAAAATTGCATTAATTCTCCCGCGCTCAATTCATCTGGAGCGTTGAGGCTGGATTTGGCAAAAGGCAGAAAATACAAGTCATAAAGCCCGCGCGGAAATTCACCTTTTACCCAGTCGGCAACTGATATATTGTCGAGGCGATCGAAAGTTTTTTTAGTTTGAAAACCGCCGATTTCCCGAAATACTTGCCAGTGAGCGGGTTTTGTAAGATTGATTCCCCACTTGAGCCGATTGGGAGAAGATATCCCCAAATCAACTATATTCCAGGGAAAAGCTGAATGGTTGGGACGGAAAACTTCGGGTTTGTATTTGCCGTCTCGAAACAGAACAGCGTAGGATTCTAAAGATACAAAGTTATCAGTAATTTCTAGTTCTTCAACCACACTTTTGAGGTTGTAGTATTGTGGAAAAAAACCGTGGAAACCGTGTTCCATCATAAAAGTTTCGTTCCCAACTTGAATGGGCCAACTAGCAATTTTGCCACCGAGTTGGGGCGATTTGTCGAGCAATGTTACGGCGAAACCCCGCTGGGAGAGTTCGTAAGCACAGGCGAGCCCGGCCAAGCCTGCCCCCACAACTGCAACGGTTTTGCGGTTATTCAGCATTCGCGGCAAGTCAAGAGAATCTTGCACAAAAACGGTGGGCTCTGGCTTGGAAAATCGAGAGTAGCCCAGCAGCCCGCCGGCGGCACCGACTCCGAGGAATTTGAGGGCGGTTCTTCGAGAAACTGGTGGGGATAGCGGTGAATTGGTTGATTGACTCATCAGCGGTACGCGGTAACGGGCTTTAAACACAAATACGCCATAAGGCATATATCATAGACCGAAAGCAGGATATGTGAAGAAATACGAAGACTCATTTGCCCGTCCGATCGCGATCGCACCGTGTCAAGTGCGATCGCACACAATGTATAGCGGAAGGAAGCAGGCTTCAGCTATCTAGGAGAGAACTAAGAATCAACAAGGAAAAAGCGATCGACCGCCTAGCGTAAAATCCTCTAAATAATTAAGTGTTTTTATTGATGTTGCTCAACTCTTGGCAACCGCCGGCAATGATGTTAAAAAACTAGGAGATTTTCAGGCTAAATCTTAGGCAAAATGCCCTCTCGGCGAAGTGTAGGAAATAACCTGGCAGCTATCCAAGGCAAAACAATTAACCAGTCGAGGTTTAAGTAAGTTGGCGCGAAAAAACTTAACTATTTTAAAATAAGTAAATACAGAGAATATATCTCCTGAGGTAACTCAATAGATCGGCGCTCGATTCAGGGGATTCCTCACTTAATACCAAGACCAAACCCGATTCAACTTGAGAAGTGCAGAGGTGCCGCAAAAAGTCAAAGACGGCCCTAGAGGTAATGCCGGTTAAACTCAGATTTTGCATCATTTTTAAGAACGGGCAAGATGCCCGTTCCACGAGAGATAAGTTTTTTGTGGAACAGGCATCTTGCCTGTTCATAAAAGGATTATTGAGAATGGTGCAACATCTCAGTTAAATGTACCTGGCTGCTATGTAGAAAACAGGACTTACTTGAAGAAACCGGGTTTTCGCGTAAGTCCTGTTTATGCAAAACCCCTGCATTTTACAAACTTTTACATAAATCGCGAATTTCTTGGTGCGGGGACTCTGTTGCTGCTGGTGTCCACACCCTACGGTAGATATTTGCGGTTGGCATTGAATGCTACAATCGTGCGGCGATCGCCAGCACAGTCAAAATTCCCACCCACATCCCAACTTTTGCCAACTGCTGCCGCCAACGGCGCCCTTAACCGCCCCAAAATCATGCACTACCAATCCCAGCAGCAACGCCAAAAACACACTACTCAGAAAAAAATTAAAAAAGCTATTTTTTACTGTTTGATAGCAATATTTTTCTGCTGGAGTACCGCGAACCTCGCTACAATTGCCCAAAACACAGGCAAGGGCGGGCTTAACGGGCAAGAAATGAGAAATTTGCTCGATCGGGGCAACCTCACCGAAGCCGTAACCAGAATCGAAGAAACCTGGGAAGAAGACTATCAAAAATACTTTGAACAAGACTTTGACACCCGTGGGCAAACTGCCGAAGCAATATCAAAAACTCTCTCCCGCCTAGCAGTTCAAACAAAGAAAAAACCTGCTTTAATTTACGCTATCCCGCGCACCGACCAACTAGAATTAATTTTAATATTACCCGATCGCCGGCCCATTCTCCGCAGCGTTCCAGAAGCAAAACAAGAGAAACTGCTCTCAGTAGTCCAAGAATTAGGTAGCGAAATCACCAATCCCGTAAAACTCAACACCACCAGCTATCTAGCACCAGCCCAACAACTCTACAAATGGATAGTTGCACCCCTAGAAACAGATTTGCAAACAGCAAAAATTGAAACATTGCTGTTCTGCGCCGGCGCAGGTTTACGAACTGTACCCTTAGCAGCAATGCACGACGGACAGCAATTTTTGATCGAAAAATACAGCCTCGCCCGCATCCCCGCCTTCAACCTCATAGACATAAATTACGCCGACCTCAGAAACGTGCAAGTCCTAGGAATGGGAGCATCAGATTTCGCAGAAACGGCAAACAAAGAACCGCTGCCAGCAGTGCCGTTAGAACTCGGCGCGATCGCCCGACAGTGGCCCGGTCAATCCTTTCTCAACGAAGATTTCACCATAGTAAACTTGCAATCCCAGCGACTGCAACAAAGATACGGAATCATCCACCTTGCCACCCACGCCGAATTCCGCCCAGGAACCCCAAATAACTCCTACATTCAATTTTGGGACACCCAACTGCGCCTCGCTCAAATGAGAGAATTGAAATGGAACAATCCGCCCCTCGAACTGTTAGTATTAAGCGCCTGTAGAACCGCCTTGGGAGACAAAGAAGCAGAACTCGGATTTGCCGGTTTAGCGCTGCAATCAGGAGCAAAATCAGCCCTCGCCAGCTTGTGGTACGTCAGCGATGCGGGCACTCTCGCCCTGATGACAGAGTTTTACCAGCAGTTAAAAATCAGCAGGCCAAACGACCCTCCAATCATTAAAGCTGAAGCTCTCAGGCAAGCACAAATTGCCGCGATCGAAGGCAAAGTGACGATCGAACGCGGTCAACTGCGAAGTTCCCGGGGTGAAACTCCCTTGCCCCCATCCATCTCCAAACTCGACAGCAAAGATTTATCCCATCCGTATTATTGGGCAGCTTTCAGCATAATCGGCAGTCCTTGGTAAGTGGGCCTCTTGACCGACAGTGGTGATAGGCTATAAAACATAAGTAATTTAATATCTGTAGCTGTCGCTCAACAAACCACCACCAACCTGTGACGAATCAAGCGGGAGCCTTCAAGGGGAAAGAAAGATGAAAAAATTAGAATTTTTGCTACAAAAAGAAGGCGATCGCGCCTGGTTGCCCCTAGAAACCTCCGACGTGGAAATTCTAGAAGGTAAATACCGTGTTGTTGCTCGCATTCAGCACCCCAACACCGACATCGAAATTCGCGTTACCCATACCTCCTTCGACCCAGGGGCGCAGCGGAAAGTCCAAAGCCGATCGGCCCGCACCAACCCCGAAGGATTAGTCGTGATCATTCCCTACACCAGGCTCAAACCCGGACTGTGGGAACTCTCCTGCTTGCCAGATCCCAAAGCAACACCACTAAAACCTTGGCAGTACGGCGTTCAGTTGGAAGTATTGCCCGCAGAATCGGAAACCTCCGAACCCCTACCGCCGATCGACCAAACCGAACCCGCAACTTCCCCCGCAGCACCACAAATCGCAGCACCGGTCGATCGCCCAGCCCCACAAATCGCAGCACCGGTCGATCGCCCAGCCCCACAAATCGCAGCAGCGGTCGATAGCCCCGCACCAACCCAAATCCCAGCAGCCGATTCAGCACCGCAGCAGACCAAAATCTACCAATTCCCCATTCCCCAAACCCCCGAACCCAAACCGGGCGTCAAACTCGAACTCGTCCTCGATCGAGAAACCTTCGTCACCCAACTCGGTCGCCCCTTAATCATTTCCGGCAAAATCGACATTCCCCAACACCCCCAACAAAGCAGAAAAACAGCAACTCTCATCCCCGAATCCGAAGCGATAGAACTCAAACAACTCATCGGTTCAGCACAACTGCAAATTTACCTGCGCGACCCCCAAACCTCAAAAATTCTCGCAGAAATCCAGCAGCCGATGCCAGAACAAGTTCCCCCCTGCATCTTTGCCTGCGTCACCTACATCCCAACCGAGTGCAAAAGCCGCCTAATTTTAGGAGAAGCAATTCTCAGCAGCGGTGGCATCACCCTAGCCACCAAACTATTCACAATTACAGCCCGTTTAGAGCACCTTCTACAGGAAATTAAAGACAATTTCATCGAAGAAAAGCATCAAGCCGAACCCTCCCCAACAGCCTCAAAACCGTCGGGAAGCGCCAAAAATATATCCTTCCTCCAGCTAGTAGAAAAATCCTTAGACCCTCCATCCCCCGCCGAAGTCCCAACCACGGAAGCCTTACCCCCTCTACTGGCTTCGCGTCACACCCCAAGTGGAGGTGGTCTAGAATTGCCCGCATTTGGCAACAAACTGCCCGACAGCAGCCGATCGCAATTGCTGTCGGAAATCTCCAATTCGCCTCGAACAGTCGCAGAGTCGATCGACCCACAAACCAAACCCTCAGACATCCCAACTTCCCCTAAAACAGCGGAAACCGGAGCGATCGACCAAAAACCAGAAAACAGCCCCGAATTAGAAAAAACAGCCCCAGAAACTCCGCCAGCACCCACAAAAAAGGCATTTCAAACCTTAAACGTCGAAAGTCGATTTTGGTCGCGACTGAGTTCCTTAGCCAGCAACGGCGAATCCCCCGACTGGCTCAAAGCAACCACCCTGTCACCAACTCCAACAGCCGTCGCAAATAGCAGCGACGAAATTGCTGTTGTGGAAGAAAGCAGCCCAACCCAGCAGCAACCCGAAACCAGCGAAACCAATTCCGATCCCAAATCCACTAGCCCGGAAGCCAGAGAATTTGTGGTTTTTGACGAACCCCCGCAACCGAAAAAAGTTGCTAAAAAAACCACAACTGTCGCAGAAGAAGTAACTCCCCCGACTCCCTACGTTTTGCCCGAAGACGAGTTAGTACCGATGCCGATTTTGGAATTGCCGCGGGCCGAAATCCTTGCCGGCGGGCCCGTAAAAGTGCAAGTGCAACTGCCGGAATTAATGCCCCGGATTTATGTGAAAGTTTGGGTGTACGATCGACAAACCTACCTGATTCTCGACGGGCCGCGCTGGATTACCGAATTTAAATCTAACGGGTTGGGAAACGTTCGAGCAAGTGTCGAGTTAGAGATTCCCTACGGCTGCATGGAAGTCGAATTTGAGGCGATCGCCGTCGAAATGCAAACTCAGCGGGAAAGTCACAAAGTAAGCGTTCACCGCCAAGTTTTACCCCCACCCGGGCCAACTTTACCCCTGGATGGGTAAGCCCAAATCCGCGTGTATCGCCGTTCATCCGCTGACATCTGCGGTTAAAAAAAGCCTCTTGACAAAAGACTATTAAAAAAATCTGGATTGGGTGGCGAGAAATCGAGGAATATTCCCGGTTTCTGGCCCGCGCGCCCCAGTCCTAATCTACTTACCAGTCAACTGCCGAAACTTCTTCTTAAACTTATTCTTATACACGTAGATCGATCGCTGTAAATCCTCAACTTGCAGCGACATCTCGGCAGCCAAACCCGTGCGGTTCCAAACATCCTCCTGACACTTGCGACGGCAAAAATTCATCGGTTCCGAGTAAACTTTCCCATTAGATAAACTTGGCTTTGGCCCGCACCAGTGAATCACAGTCGCCTGAGTGGGATCGCCCCCAGGCCCGGTTGACTCAACCGGAAACCGCTTTCTCAGCAAATCCTGGTCAAAATCCGGCACCAACAACTGCATATCCACATTCTGCACCCGCAGTTTGCCCTCTTGAGCAGCGCGGAAGACCATCAAGTTAAAAAAGCCCATGTCTCCATACTTAAATATCTCTGGATGTTCATCATTAAAATCCAAAATCTTTCTATACTCCTCTAAGCTGAAAACACCTCGCTTCCCAAAGAATGTGCCTGGACAGACATAGCGAGAGCGATAGTCTTGCCAACGAAAATCTGGAAAATACTTTTCGACTCCCGGAATGTCAAAGAAAAATTCCGTGATATCCGCATCTGAGTAATCGTTACAAGGCTGGTCAATAATAAAGTCGAAGTCTTGAAAATTAGCCAATTTGAGGACATCTCCCCAAACAATTGTATCTGCATCCATCACGAGGAAATTTTGCCAAGGACTTTCCCAAAAGGGAATCATATGACTTTTTCCCCAACCAAAGCTTCTTTTTCTCAGAAGTGGCTCAGAGACGGTATCGTGATTAATGACGCGCACTCCGTAAACTTTTTCTAGGGGACTCACGGAAAACGTACCGTCAATCAACAAGCAGATGGGAACATCTCCCAGGAAATATCGGATGCTAGCACAGCAACCCTTTGCCAACAAATAATCTTGGTCGCAGCAAGCAATAATAACACCAAAATCTTCCATAAAACCTCACTTTTTCACTAATACCAGTTAGCCAACATAATCCAAGTGTAGGCAAGCTCCCAACCTTTATGTCATCAGTTACTTCCAATTCTTTAATCGAAAATGGTATAACTTGCTTACCCCCAGCGTCTGGGTTTTTTGTTCTGACAGCAGCTCTATTTTCGAGTTCTGCTTTTTCGCCAGCTTAGCACTAAACTCCTGCGATCGTCCGTAGGTAAAAACATCGTTAAAACCGCTAGGAATCTTGGGCATAGTTGGTCTGTCAAGCAAGTGAGCTTTCCCTAGACCAACAGCGGGTCAAGCACCACCAGTTGCAGTCGCACTCAAACAACAAAAAAGTTGTGTTAAAATAGCGGGAAATTAAACCCGCCGACGGTTAGTCTCTAAAACGGCGATCATCCTGGCAAGTCCCCACGGCAGCGGGCATCAAAAAACCAAAATTAGTCAAGCCTGAACTTTGGTTTGGATCGGGTAAATCTACCAGCCTTTAGGTCTTAGTTCCCCACTCATGGCGGGAAAATAGCCCCGGCCGGGTCGCGAGGTTTAAAGTTAGGTTAAAAAGCTTGACATTATAGGATATAAAGCTGTATAAGGGATGCGACAAGCAGCCACAATCCTACCTATAACTGTCTGTTAAGTCGGGCGTAACCGAGGACTCGGGGCAGTTGTCAGTTAGAGGCAGATTGTGGTCGAACCCGTAGAACCAGTTGTCGATCGCCCGCAGAGCAACTCAAGCAAGTCGGGCGATCGAGAGATGAAATTAGCACGTGATGGTATAATCAACTGTAATGTAATGTGGGCTTGACCTGAATTGATGCCTGGGCGGTATAAGGGCTCAGCCCCCTACGTTCAAGCAGAAGTAGACACGCCTACTGTGAATCAACTGTGAATCAACAGTTATGGATAGGTTCTATTTTGGCAGTTATTGTCAACAGGCAAGCAACCACAAAAATTAGCAGTTGGGAATTGCTGCTCGTCGAGTTGAATAGAGTGTGAAGGTGTGAGGAAAATGAACAGAACTTTTTGGAATTTACTGCTAGTATCCCCGGCAATTCTGGGGCTATCATCAGTCATGAGTGCCGCTGCGATCGCAGCAGAAGCTCCAGCAACCGCTGAAGCCAACCAGCTAACTACAGCTCAGTCATCTGAGTCAAAAATTGCAGAAATAGTTGGAGAAATAGTTGCAGAACCAGTTGCAGCAGCCCCTGCTGCTCCAGAAAAGCTGGCTTTAAACAGCAGTGTCGAAGCGGCCCAAACCCCGGTCGTCAACGAAGCAGACACTGAAAAACTCGCCTCAATCGAACCAGAAACCAGCCAAGCAGCACTGCAAACAACACTGCAAACAACAGGGAGCGACATCGAGTTAGCAGCCCCAAGCGCTCCGACCAGCGCCGCAGCAGCGACTGAACCCCTAGCAGCAGCAGGTACAGCCGAATCCTCGCCCCAAGCATCAGACTTGGCAGTGCAAATCAGCCCGACAGACACCGCTGGGAAAATAGAAGTGCCAGCAGTCGCCAGCACCCCAGCTACTACCTCAGCTACTACCCCAGCTACTAAGGTAGAAATTGCTCAGACAGTACCCGCCGGAATGGGCGGCCCCATCGTCCCTGTGGCTCCCCAAGCGCTGCCGGCCCAACCATCCGGAACCATGTCCCAGGTGACATCAGTCACTCAGCTTTCTGACGTGCGACCGACAGATTGGGCATTCCAAGCCCTGCAATCCCTAGTCGAACGCTACAGTTGTATCGTAGGTTATCCCGACGGCACCTACCGCGGCAACCGCGCCCTGACTCGCTACGAATTTGCAGCCGGCGTCAACGCTTGCTTAGACCAGATAACCCAGCTAATTGGGTCAACGGGTAACTTAGTTACTAAAGATGACTTAGCCATCCTGCAACGCCTGCAAGAAGAATTTGCAGCCGAACTCGCTACCCTGCGCGGACGAGTAGACGGCCTAGAAGCTCGCACCGCAGAACTCGAAGCCAACCAGTTCTCCACCACCACCAAACTGGCTGGAGAAGCCATTTTTGCCGTCAGCGACACCTTCGGAAATGGTGTCGGCCTTCACGACGACAAAACTGTCACCAACTTCGGCTACCGGGTGCGGTTGAACTTATTGACAAGCTTCACCGGTCGAGACTTGCTCAGAACCCGCTTGCAAGCAGTCAACACCGCCCGCTACGACAGAGCCACGGCTACGGGTACCAACATGGCTCGCTTGGCCTTTGACGGCGACGAGGGCAGCCAAGTCACACTAGACGAACTGTACTATCGTTTCCCGGTCGGTCGCGCTGCTACAGTCTTTGTGGGTCCTAAAGGACTTGACCTGGATGAAATTGCAGACCCGGTAACACCCTTTAACTCTACGGGTACTGGTTCAATTTCCAGATTTGGAGTTCGCAACCCGGCCGTATTCCGCGGGCCGCAGGGAGCTGGCGCAAGTTTGACTTTCAACTTGGGCAGCCTCCGAGCTACCGCGGGCTATCTCGCCGGCGACAGCGATGCTCCCAACCCCGCAGACGGCAGGGGCGTTTTCAACGGTTCTTTCAGCGCTCTGGGTCAGATAGGCTTTTTTAGCAGACCGTTTGATTTGGCCTTCACTTACACCCGGAAATATAGTCGGGACGGCGATGTCAACCTCATGGGCGGCGTCGGCAGTGCCTTGGCTAACCGGCCTTTCCTTCGAGAGAGGATCGTATCAAATCCACAGACCGGATTACCTGAACCGCGCCCATACGATCAACCAGCCACTGCATCAGATAACTTTGGCGTGCAAGTTAACTTCAAACCCAGCCGTCGCTTTCAGATTGGCGGTTGGTACGGTTATACGAAGGCTGAACAACTGCGCGGTGGCAAGAATGACGCTACTATCGAGAATGCTGCTATCACCCTGGCTTTGGCAGACTTTGGCCGGCAAGGCAACCTCCTCGGTTTTGTCTTCGGTGTACCACCAAAAGTTACTGAGAGCGATGTCGCCAGAGACCGTAACACCTCTTATCACCTAGAGGGTTTCTATCGCTTCCAAGTCAATGACTTTATCTCAGTGACACCGGGCGTTTACGTGATTATGAATCCCGAACACAACGACGCAAACAAGGATATCTGGGTCGGACTCCTCCGTACTACCTTTAGTTTCTAAGGTTTCCAGACATCTAGTTACAGCTAAAAGCGGCAGGTGACTGCCGCTTTTATTTCTTGGTCATCAGTTGATCGATTTTAGATTTTAGATTTTAGATTTTAGATGGTCAACAGTCAACTGTTCACAATTTATCAATTTTGGCGGCAAATCCCGAATACGGATGTGTAGCCGTGCAGAAATGTGCTGCCGCCGACGGGGCCGATTTCGCCGTTGCAGAAAAAGCCGCTCAGCGGGATGTTTTTGAGGTATCGACCGAACAGTCGAGAGTCAAAGTTCGACTGGCCGTAAAGCCCTTCGCCGCGCCCCAGACAAGAGAACATTAAGGCGCCGGCGCTGGATGTACCGCTGTACTCGGCGGCCCGCTGATAGCGATCGAGCAGCATTTCTAGGTCTTCTGCGGAGGTGCGCGCGTCCCGCAGGTGAAATTGGATGCGCTGTCCGGGACGGACTCGATCGCCGATCGCAATTGCTCCCACTTTCGGATCTACTCCCAACAGATTGCGGATTAAAAAGTCTCCCGGCTCTAATGTCAGCTTGAATTCATCGCTGACTAAGCCTACAAATAACGAATGCTGGGCTAATTCTCGGTCTTCTTCGCTCAAAGTTTGAACTAACTCTCGCAAAGCCTCTAAGGGCGATCGCTCGATGCCCCCGCTGCCGGTATCGTCGGTTTGTTCTTCGAGTTTCAGCAAAATATTGCGTTCTCCTTCCGTCACCCGATAAGGATGCCCGATCGGCCTGCAGCCTTGAGCTACGATCGTTTCCAAAACTATATTGCCGCTCAAAGCTACCCCAACCGTCCCTTCTCGGTAAAGCTGATAGTCGCAAAACAGCGCCGCGCCCCTGCCCGCACCGTCCCCCCCGGCGAGCCCCCCTACCTTCGCCGCACCCGGATAGGCATAATCTAGCCCTTGCAGCAAATCGTTAATTTTTGCCGAAAAGGGGTCCGCCAAGATGATGAACTGCGGTTCTTCCTGGGCCGGCACGCCCAAGAGATCCACCCAAGTATCCGGGGGGCTGTCTAAGTCCGGCAGTTCTTCTGCACCGACGTGAAAAGTTCTGACATTCACTCCGGGCAAGCGCGCCAGACTCAGGCTGACTGCGGGAGATCCCTCGACTTCTTCGGTGAGGCCGCCCCGGTTCGTGCCGATGACTCCTCCCCCGCCGCAGCCCAGGATCGCGGGCACTGGCAGCAGTTCTCGGAGTAAAGGCATCAGCCGAGAATACTCGCTGGCAAAGGCAGACGAGATAAATATCAGCGCTAAATCGGCCGGGCCTTCTAGGTCGCGATCGGCTTGTTCTATAACTTCTTTGAGGGCGGATTCCAAAGACGGACGGGTTGATAAGGCGCTGACCCATTGCATTTGGTTTTGGCTGTACATAAGGCAAACTTCTCTATAAAACTATCTCTATACATTAGGCTAACCGGAACTTGCCGCTGGGGGGACGGTATTCTTAGGCGATCGATTCCCCCTCGATCGCCGTTCTTGTGTTAACATAAGTTAACATGAGAGTCCCCTTAATTTGTTAAGTGTGAAATGCCGTGTTCAGCTAAATCTTAAAAGATAAAGCTTAATACAGTTTGACACACCAACCTCGTGTAATGTTTTCATCAAAAGTAAAGTTGGCTCGACCTACATTGATGCCTGTGGACTAGAACCCGCCTACGGGCTAGTAAAGCAGGGAGTAGAGACGGCTACTGCATCATACTTATGGATGGTTTCTATCTGGGCTGCTGCAACAGCAGCGCATCTCAAGCTATTATTAGCTGGGGTCGCCATACCGAAACAGCAAATCCAACCCAAACAAACATCCAAAAAGAAAACCTTTCTTACTTAATAAGGTGACAGTCAACGACTCAACACTCAAGTGACTGGGCTTCTGGCCTAAAACTTCAGTTTTACTTGACCAGCCTAAGACTCTAGAGGTCTAAGTTTTTTGAGTGATGACACCAAGCGGCTGCTTAGCTAGTCCCTTGCTCTGTCGTTAACGGTTAAACATCTTTATTTGGGTTAAGGATGTGCCGTTAGCCGAACAAGCTCACTAAACCCAGGGGCGTGCTAACATTACCTAGAAATAGGTCGGGGACCACCATATTCTCCTACACATTCATACCAACAAGCTTTATGACAACAACACCCGCAGGCAACATCCAAGAAAAAATTGAAGAAGAACTAGAAAGCGCTCGTACCGTCTGTGACCTCAAGGGCGCCACTTCCGGGGAATGCGCGGCGGCGTGGGACGCAGTTGAAGAACTGCAAGCAGAAGCTTCCCACCAAAAGCAAGTCAAACCTAAGAATTCTTTTGAAAAATTTTGCGACGACAATCCTGACGCTGCTGAGTGCCGCATCTACGAGGAATAAACGAGCCATTTAGCTCTATTCCTTCCCTCCCGCGCCGAAATCTAACTTTTGGCGCGGGAGAATTTTATTTTAGGGGTTGAGCCTTGAAATAGTGGCGAGATTTGCCCTCTATCCCAATACGGTTAAAATCAGGCAGCTTCTCCCCACTCCCTGAACCAAGGGGGACAATAATTCGCTCTGGCGCGCCTTGGTTCGGGGGATGGGAAGGCGAGATTTGAGGAATAAACAGTTTTAATCCAAGCATATTGCCGTCTATCGCGTCTCAAGTACCCTTCAAAGCGTGCCAAGTACCTTAGAAAAAATAGCAGTAACTAAAACATTAAGACCATGTTTAGGTTGCTGATTTTTTAGCATTTTTGTAGTAAAATTTGTCACAAATAAGTGAGTATATTTTCCCAAAGATGTTGAGTCTTTTATTGGCAGCCACCGGGCCTTGGTTTCAACCGCTAGTCTGGATGGATTACCGGTTGTCTGTGTTATTAACAATTTCGATCCCGCTGGTAGTGCTGATTTGGGCTGTTGTGGCAAAAGCTGACGCGATCGTCCGTTTGTCGATTATTTATTGGCGGGTGGCGAGTTTGCTGGCAATTACACTTTACCTGATGATGGCTGCGCTGCCTGTGAGCTTTGTATCGTCGGTGATTGCGAGGGCCTTAATTCCTGCTAGTCTGTGGTTTTGGGAGGATTTAAACGAAGAAATTGCCGATCGACCGCAGTCGCCCCTGAAACTGGCTTTTACAGCTTGGCGGTGGGCGATTACTGTTTACAGCGGTTTGGGCGCACTAGCTCAACTTCCCTTCTTAAGCTGTGCCTTTAAATCTCAACTTCAGATAATTGATGAACCTTTTTGTCGCGTTTGGTTAGATCCACCTTGGCTCTACAAACAAATGTTTCACCCTACGGCAACCCCTCAATTTTTGGGATTTTTGGGTCTGATAGGTTTAGTAATCTATGTAATTTACTTGTCATACTTTGTGCTAATTAGACTAGGAAAAAATGGGAGGTCAGCTACCGGAAATTAAGGGGACTTTAAGTAAGTATTTGCCTTTTAAATAGCAGCTAAAGTCTTGAACAAAAAGCTCAAAAATCCCAACTCCCAAAAGGGGAATCGCATCTAGGAAAAAATTAAACTAACAGCAGGGTGGATGACGTAAACTCGCCCAAAAACGGATACAAGCCCCCGACTCCAGTCGTGGAGAGATAAAAATTTTAGACTAAGGTTGAAGCTTCCAGATTCATCTGTGGAGTAAATCTCAAATCTCAAATCTCAAATCTCAAATCGACTGACAGCAATGTTACTGGGAAAGACTGTGATGGATAGCAAACAAGCCTACTTACAGTGCTTAGAAAGGCTGATTTGGGCGCTCGATCGCCTGGAAGCAAAAGTCGAACCAAGTGAAGTCGCTCGGATTGCCGAACTGATTGTTCAGCCGATGATGGGGCCGTGGCGGTTTTTTCACACTCCCGAACATATTTTTGAGGTGGGGGGAGATGAAGACGCGATCGAGGTTTTGGCAGCTTTATTTCACGATACCGTCTACGTGCAAGTCGATCGCAGCATTAACTTTAACGTCAGCTACTACATCACTCCTGTTGCAAAAGAGGTTAACAAACAGCTACAAATTCGGGAGCAATCTGAACTGCCGGCGGATGCTATCTTCGAGATGGTAATGCTGGTATTCAATTTTGTACCGGGCGAAGTCCTAAATCCTTTCGCCGGACAAAACGAATTTCTCAGCGCTGTGGTAGCAGCAAAAGCTCTAGAACCCTTCCTCAAACGCGAGCAATTGCTTCAAATTGCAGGCTGCATTGAAGCAACCATTCCGTTTCGCTCTGCCGAGTCCGGAGTAACAGTAAGCCAGCGCCTTTATGAGCGCTTGCAGGCAATAAATAGCCGATTTAACCTCAGTTTGACTGACGAGGAAATGCGGGAAACGGTCAAAAAAGCTGTGCGAATTTCTAACCGGGATGTGATGAGTTTTGCTCACCATAGTTCAGCGCATTTTTTGGCAAATACGTGGAATTTACTGCCGGAAACAAATCACAATCTCATCTGCTGCGGTTTTTACACGGTTCGCGACTACCGAGTTGCTTTGGTCAAGATGGAAGGTTTTCTGAATTATCTCAAGCCAGAAATAATTTTTCGGCAGTTTGAGGGATATCCAGACGATCGCACCTATCAGCACTGGGAAACTACTGCTAAGTACAATCTCGAAATTGCGAAGCTTTATTTGGGGTGCAAACTGCCTGCTCTAGCCCTGCTAGAAGCTCTTTCTTCGGATTTGGGGATTGAGGTGTCTCTGGCGATGATGATGGGAGGAATTCCCGATAAAGCTGCTAACTGCGTGCGCTTGGAAAGCTTTTTTCCACAGATAGAAAAACCTTATCAACCTAAAATTGGTTTAGAAGCGGAAGTATTAAATTTATTAGAAAATGGGCGGGCTAAAAGCACTTCTCAAACCGATTTGGAAAACTCGCCGTTGACAACGTTTGTGGTCAAAATTGTTGGCTTTGACGAAATGCGCTATCAGTGCGATCGAGCTAAGGAATTTTTTCTACAAAATCTCGACGCCGACGACTTTATTTCCGACTTTAACCCGATAGTTACAGAAATTGTCATTGATTCACTTCTCAAGTTGTTTGACACCCGGAAATCTACTATCTACCGATACTACGATATCACTTCTAAGTTAAAGTCTCAACCCAAGAGGAATTTTTCCGATCGCCCTTTTCGCTCGCATGGTTAACTAGCTTTAAATACAGTATTTTTGCCTCCTCTAGAGAAAAGATAATTACTCAGCTTATACAAGAGTAGAGCGATTGCACCGTGACACGATTGATTGACTAAGCAACCTACGTCAATCTGCCTATCCATCCCGACACCAACAGCCGTACAGGTAAGTAGGTAGACGAGATTAAACCACATAATGTAACAGGGTGTAAACAGGTTTAAGTCAGCCAGTAGAGAGCCTTTAGAGACTTTGCCCTTGTTTACATAGGGGCGTTTTTTTGCGCCGACTTACTTATGGTGTGGGGCTGGTGGCAAAGATGTTAAAAGTTGATAAAAAATGGAAATTCGCTGCTGTTTTCCTTTGACAATTATTTTGTACAACACGGATTTGATAGCTGGCTGTAACTCATCTGAGCTACCCCACATCAGCGTCACTATAAAAAGCGACTGTTAAAGCACTTCCCCCCACAGCTACAACTGGGGAATAGCAAGTTCAAACGACTTGCAAACCACTAATCCCCAATCAAACCATGCAAACCACAAATTCAATTTACGCTCAATTGCCTCTTTGCTCTTCACTGCCCACACTGAAACCAAATAATAGTACCACTGCCAATCAAAACGTGCGCTATCTCCAACAATCCTTAGTCAAAAACGGATATCCCGTCGCAACTGATGGATTCTTCGGCCCAAAAACCGAACAAGCAGTCATCAAATTTCAAAAGGAAAATAAGATTGCTGTTGATGGCATTGTCGGCCCTCAAACTTGGAGTCTATTAGGCGCTTGTTATACAGGTGAACCCGGATGTTAAATCCAAGTTAACTAATCCTAGGCGCACGGGTAGCAAAAAACTGTTTTTTTTCAGAGCAATACTTCCTTTATGCCCCCAGAACTGCTAAAAAATCTGGCGGTTGAGCGAAGCCGAAACCTCGTTTATGCCCGTCAAAAGTGCATCCAGGACTATTAATTAACATTTTTTCCCGCTGCCCTGCTTTTAAACAACTTGCAAACAACCAATGGAGAATCAAACTATGCAAACCACCAACGCCATTCACATGGAATTACCTTCCTGTCGTTATTTTCCCCTACTCAAACGCAACGATGGCGTCACCCAAAATGAGGACGTTCGCTACCTTCAGCGACTCTTGAACGCCAGCGGATTTTCTGTAAATACTGATGGAGGCTTCGGCCCGAAAACCGAACAAGCAGTCATCAATTTTCAAAAGCAACAACAAATCGTTGCTGATGGCATTGTCGGCCCTGAAACTTGGAATAAATTGGGTGTTTGTAGCACTATATTTTAAAGTTTGTGCAACCATCTGTTAAAGAGAGTAGGGCGTACAGTGTGCGCCCTATTTCTCCGTCGAAGTTTCGACCCCGCACCACCCCTCCGGGGCTCCGTACATTCGATACTTGCGAGCTCGTTTGAAATACAGCAGGGCTACCCGATCGTCAGGATTGATTTGTAAAATATTCTGAAATATTTTTTGGGCGGCAACAAATTTTTGCTCGTAGTAAAAATTGAGAGCTTCTTGAAAAACCTCCGCAGTTTGCTGCTTAAGTACAATGCTTTTCTCTGTTTCTGTCTCGTAAATTTCAAACACCGACACAGCATTTGTCTTTCCTTTCACGGTTACTCGATCGACAAATCTATACTTATATTTTTCTGGATCGTCTAGCCGATCGATAATTGCACCGCTAACTAGAATGCCCGCGCCGTAAACCTTAGTCAATCCTTCCAAACGAGAGGCGAGATTCACCGCATCAGCAATCACCGTACTTTCCATCCGTTCTCGCTCGCCAATTGTACCCAACATCAAATTGCCCGCGTGTAAACCGACGCCGATCGCGATCGGAAACAAGCCATTTTTTTCTCGCTGCTGGTTGTAGATATTCACTTCTTTTTGCATATCAATTGCTGCTCGCACACCATCCTCTGGGGATGTAGGAAACAGTGCCATGACTGCATCCCCAATGTATTTGTCAATAAACCCCTTATTTTTCCTAATTGCAGGGCTAACCCTGCCCAAGTAAGTATTAATAAATGCAAAATTTTCAGGGGGGGTCATCTGTTCTGAAAGCGCCGTAAACGAGCGAATATCAGCAAATAGCACGGTCATATCTCTTTCCTGATTTTCGCCTAATTTTACTTCAATAATACTCGGCTTTTCCAGCAAGTTTAGAAAATCGTGAGGCACAAACCTGCCGTAGGCTGCATTCAGTTTTGCTAGGCGAATTTGCGTGTTAATTCTCGCCAACAATTCCTTTTTTATAAAAGGTTTAGTTACATAATCATTTGCTTCTAAGTTAAAAGCTTCTACCAAGTCAGTAGTTTGATTTTTAGCCGTCAGCATCAGAATCGGCATTTCTAAAGGCGAGTATTTTTTGCGAACTTCTCGACACACTTCATAACCCGTCATCTGCGGCATCATTACGTCGAGTAAAATTAAGTCTGGCTTAAATCCTGATTCAATCAGATTTAAAGCTTCTAAGCCGTTGCTCGCTTGAGTTATCTCATAGTTTGCTAGAGAAAGACTGTTGATAATGACCTGAATATTAATGGGTTCATCATCGACTACCAAAAGTTTTAGTTTTTCACTTTCTAGCAAGTCGCTATTGTCTGATAGCTGAGAATTTATTATAGAGGATTTGCCCGCGAATTCAGGAGTGATTAAAATGGGAGAACCCTCGGTTAAACGCGGCTGTATGCTACTAAAATCTGGCTGACTCTCAGATACGGGCAAAGTAAAGATGAATTGGGAACCGACGCCTACAGTTGAAGATACCCCAATTTTCCCTCCGTGCAATTCAACTAATTGCTTAGCAACAGTTAACCCTAAACCCGTGCCGCCATATTCTCTAGCAGTGGAACCGTCAGCTTGTTCAAAGGATTCAAAAATGCGCTCTAATTTATCTTCGGGGATGCCAATGCCAGTGTCGGATACAGTAATGGCTAATTGGGAATTAGACGGTGATTGTGCGTTGCCCGTTACCAATTCTGCGGAAATTTCTACTCGGCCACTTTCGGTAAATTTAATCGCATTGCCAATTAAGTTGTAAAGTATTTGCTGCAAGCGATTCTCGTCGGCTGCTATTGGCGGCAATTCAGGAGCAACTGAGTTAATCAATTGCAAGTTTTTTTTGCCTACTAATGGCTGAGACAAAGTGACAATTACAGAGACTATTTCTCGAAGACCGACGGACTTTATTTGCAGTTCTATAGTTTTGTGTTTGAGCTGAGAAAAATCTAAAAGATCGTTAATTAAAGAAGACAATCTTTTGCCCGATGAGGAAATCAAAGCTAAGTTAAAATTTGTAGATTCGGGCAGTTGTCCGGTAGCACCGTCTATTAAAGATTCTGCAATCCCAATAATGCCGTTGAGGGGAGTGCGGAGTTCGTGGGAAGTATTGGCTAAGAATTCGTCTTTCAGTTTGTCGAGTCGCTGCAATTCGGTATTTTTAGTTTCTAAGGCAGTAAATGATGCTTGCAATTGCGCTGCCATGCTGTTAAAAGCAGCGGCAAGTACGCCCAACTCGTCGGAGCGATCGAGCTTTACAGTTTGGTCAAATTGTCCTTCAGATAAAGCTATTGCTGCATTTTTTAATTTTATAAGAGGTTGGATAATCCAGCGAGAAGTGAGAATTCCTAGCACAGTTGCCATGCCCAAAGCTGCCAAACATAGCAACACTGTAGTTCGGTTGCCGGCATGGATTTGTTGCATAAAGTCGGCTTCTGGAACGACGACGACAATCAGCCAATCTAAACTTTTGCCGTCTTGGAAGGGCAGGACTTTTAAAAATTGCTGCTTCCCGTTTATCTCAAAATTGAGTTGCTGCGCTTTTGTAATTTGGTGCAAATTTTGAAAGTGGTTTTCTAAATATTTAGCTGTAGTTTGCGTTACTGCATCGCTGCTTTCTGTAACTTTAAATAGTTCTTTTTTACCGTTTTTGCTGCGGAAAGGTTTTTCTGGTGTGGAAGTGGCCAGCAGCGTGCCGTTTCTTTCCATAATAAAAGTTTGACCGGATTTGCCTATTTTGAGGCTGTTTAAAAATTGACCGATACTGTCGAGACGCAAGGCAGCAATTAATACTCCTTCTAGCTGTTTCTGGCTGTTGTAAACTGGTTGCAGCGCGCTGAGAATCAATGTGGGTTCTAGGAAGGATATATAAACTGAACTCCAAGTTGGTTTGATTGCTAGAGCCGCATAAGCGTAGGAAGGGTGCTGTCGGATGTCGAAGTTTTTAACGGAGGCGGCTACTGTAGTGCGATCGCCCGTATCATTAGTATTGTAAGAATAAAAATCAAAATTTGTAGACGGGCCCGATGCGTTAATCAATAAAGTGCCGTTCGACATCTTTTCGCCGGTGCGATATTCTCCATCTTGATTAGCGATCGACGTAAAATTGATATAAGGATATAATTGCACTTGTCGCCACAGATACTTTTCCCAAGCTGACAAGTCTTTCATGTTCACAAAACCCAGTTTCACTGCATCCAGCTTGCTTTGATTGATTTGGTGCGGAGTTTGCAGATAAGTTCTCAAATTTTGCTCGATGCGATTGCTCACCTCGCCCATCAACTGATCCGCAAGGTCATTTACTGCTCTTTGAGAGTTCCTAAATGATAAATACCCCACAATACCCACCGCTGCAAATACTTGCAAGACAAACGGAACTATGAGTACGGTTTGCAGCGTTGCTTTTCTTGAAAGTTTTGCCACTAAGTGCTTGAGAGAAAGAGTGGACATAACATTAATTTAGGTTGAAAAACCCAGTTAATACTTGGAGCGAAGGCTGAGCGCTGGTAAAGATTATAAACCATTTTGTACTTAAACACAACTTACGCAAGGAAGACCCGATCTAGTTTCTACAATCCTTAATCTTATAGCAAATTATTAAAAGTCAAAGCGAACCATACGGACACGGCATTTCCGTGTCCTACTCCCCGCGCCGGACAAGGCATTGCCATATCCCTGCCGATGTTCACATACAATATATATGTATCACTACTTTTCATCCAAAGCTTCTATTCCCGACCATCCTTCAGGCACTCCATACATTCCATTCTTTAGAAAGCGCTGGTAGTAAATTGCTGCTAACCTATCTTGAGGATTTCTTTCGCAAATCTTACTGAATATTTTTTGCGCTTCAGTAAAATTTTGCTCGAAATAAAGCTTCAGACTTTTTTGAAATTAAGCAGCAGTTTCCTGTTTTAGTTCAATGCTTTGTTCTGTTTCTGCATCATAAATTTCAAACACGGAGACGGCAGATTTTTTGCATTTTACTGTGACTCGCTCGACAAATCGGCACATATATTTTTCTCGATCGCCCAAAGGCTATAAAATTGAGCCACTAACTAGAATTCCCGCCTTGTAAACAGTTATTTATTAGCTTTGAGTTGCCACTTATCATAGCTGATCTCAAGCAAAAAACTAGCATAAATAGCAGCGTATATCCCAAGCAAAACGCTGTTTAATAAAAATTAAACGGGACAACGATAATTGAAACCCAATCTTTCTGTGGCTCATAGAATATCCGACAAGTATGTTTGGCAGGATGAAAACATTGCAGATGTTTTTTACAGGATTTATATTATGTCTGCTTACTTCCTACTGTTAAAAAAGGTCTAATTAAAAATAAAAAATTAGCTATCTGTCGCTGAAATTAGCCGCAAAATTAAGCTATATTATAGCAGATTTCAGGAAAGTGAGATTTGCTATGGCTGACTCTATTGCTCGTCGCTTGGAACAATACACGGTAAAACGATCGCACGAAGTTTTAATCGTTCAGGCCGAAATTGACGGCGAATTCGATGAAATTGCTATTTTTAAAGGCTTTTCTAGCTCTTTGACGCGATCGACCGCTTTCGATCCCGAGGTTCCTGTTTTGCCGGAAGAAGCAAAAATTGTCAGTGTCGATCGTGTGGAGAGTCCCTACAATCCAAATAACCCCCGCTATCTTCAGCAGGGGTTATCTTGGGAAACAATGCAATCTCTATTGTCCGAGGCGGGAGTTTAGCAAAACATTAGGGAGACAACGTGAGAAAAACAGCAGGGACACAACATTGTTGTGTCCCTACTACAAAAGCACTATGTCGTTACCCTTAGAGCTAGAGCGTGCCGCCGGCAGCTTGGAAACGAGCTCTCGCGCGTTTGATTGCTTGCTTAGCTTTAATTTGCTCTTGGTCAGTGCCACTAGCGGACTTTTCCAAACGAGCTACTGCTTCGGTGTAAGCAGTACGAGCAGCTTCTTTATCAATGGTTTCGCCTTTTTCAGCGCCGTTGACAAGAATAGTAACTTTGTTTTCTTGGATTTCTGCAAAGCCACCCATCAGAGCAATAGACACCCATTCCTTGCCGGGACGGACGCGCATTACTCCGGTATCCAAAGCTGTCAACATTGGAGCGTGACCGCTCAAGATACCCAGTTGGCCTGTGGTGCTCGGCAGAATTACTTCTTCAGCATTAGAATCCCAAACAGTTTTGTCTGGGGCCACTACGCGCACAGTTAATGTCATAAATTGTCAGTTGTCGGTTGTCAGTTGTCAGTTGTCAGTTGTCAGTTGTCAGTTGTCAGTTGTCAGTTATCAGTTGTCAGTTGTTACCAATAACAAATAACTAATAACTAATAACTAATAACGACTGACTACTGACTACTGACTAATGACTAAAATTACTTGGCGTCAGCTTTCATTTTTTCAGCTTTGGCGATCGCCTCGTTGATATCGCCCACCAAATAGAAAGCTTGTTCAGGTAATTCGTCCAGTTCGCCAGCCAAAATCATCTGGAAACCCTTAATGGTGTCTGCCAGCTTGACGTACTTGCCGGGGGAACCGGTGAACACTTCCGCCACAAAGAACGGTTGAGACAAGAACCGTTCAATTTTGCGAGCGCGAGAAACGGTCAAGCGGTCATCTTCCGACAGCTCATCCAAGCCCAAAATTGCAATAATGTCTTGCAATTCCTTGTAGCGTTGCAGAGTTGACTGCACTTGGCGAGCAACACCATAGTGCTCTTCGCCGACAACGCTAACTTGCAACATTGTAGACGTAGAATCCAGTGGGTCAACAGCCGGATAAATGCCCTTCGCAGCCAAACCGCGAGACAACACAGTTGTAGCGTCCAAGTGAGCAAAAGTCGTAGCCGGTGCGGGGTCAGTCAAGTCATCCGCAGGTACGTACACAGCTTGAACCGAAGTAATCGAACCTTCGGTAGTCGAAGTAATCCGTTCCTGCAAGTCGCCCATATCCGTACCGAGAGTCGGCTGATATCCCACAGCCGAAGGCATCCGACCCAACAGAGCCGATACCTCAGAACCCGCTTGCACAAACCGGAAGATATTGTCAATGAACAGCAGCACGTCTTGCTTGCTGACATCGCGGAAGTATTCGGCCATCGCCAGAGCCGACAGGCCCACGCGCATCCGAGCACCAGGCGGCTCGTTCATTTGACCGTAAACCAGAGCAATTTTCGACTTGCTGCGGTCTTCTTCGTCAATAACCCCTGACTCGATCATTTCTTTGTAGAGGTCATTACCTTCGCGGGTGCGCTCGCCCACACCACCGAACACGGACACGCCGCCGTGAGCTTTGGCGATGTTGTTCACGAGTTCCATCATAATCACGGTTTTGCCGACGCCTGCGCCGCCGAACAAACCGATTTTGCCGCCGCGACGGTAGGGGGCCAGCAGGTCAATCACCTTGATCCCGGTTTCAAACACCGAAGGCTTGGTTTCCAGTTCGGTGAAAGCCGGGGGGTTGCGGTGGATGGGCATACTTTCGGAAGTATTGACCGGGCCGAGATTGTCTACGGGTTGACCGATGACGTTAAAAATCCGGCCGAGGGTTGGGATTCCGACGGGAACTTGGATCGCTTCCCCGGTATCTACTACTTCCATGCCACGCACCAAGCCGTCGGTGGTACTCATGGAAACTGCACGCACTTGGCTGTCTCCGAGCAGTTGCTGAACTTCGCAGGTAACGGCAATGTCTTGACCTGCTTCGTTTTTGCCGGAAATCGTGAGAGCGTTATAGATTTGGGGCAGTTTGCCGCCTGGGAATTTTACGTCTACAACTGGCCCGATGATTTGGGTGATGTAGCCTACGTTCGTTTTTTCTGCGGTGGATACCATGAATAGTGCCTTTGTTAGGATGCTATTTTTCCCGTTATGGAAAAAGTCTTAACATTTAGAAATGCTATTCCTCAGAGTACCACTGAACAGACGCACTATTTAGATTTGTATGGGGCTGGTTAAGAGTCTTTTTTATCGTTGCTGCCCTCGCTTTTTTTTCCTGCGAGCTGCAGCCACAGCCCCGAGCCCCAGCATAGTCCCGAACACTGTGACAGGTTCGGGGACTGGTTCGGGGACTGGTTCGGGGACTGGTCCGGGGACTGGTCCGGGGACTGGTCCGGGGACTGCTTCGGGGACTGACTGAGCCGACACGGTGAAGTTTCGGAAGGCAAGGCCGTTGACTGGTTTGGGAGCTAACTGAGCCGACAGGGTGAAGTCTTGGAAGTCAACGTCGTTTCCTCCTCCGGCATCGTCGAATGAGATTTTTGTACCCTGAGCCAGTTGGGCCATTGTGAGCAATGAATATTGCTCTGGGCCTTTACCGCCGTTGACGCTTGTAAATGAGTCGCGGGAGTTGTAGTCGAGATTAAAGTCGCCAAACACGGCTTGCTGACAGCCCGCCACCAGACAGTCATCTCTCCTGTACTGGGTGTTGGCGGCAAACCATTTGGGGCTGTTCATGAAGGTGCTGCTGGAGGCGTACTGCTCCAATGGTTGGCCGGTGCCGCTGTCGCTCCACAGCAGCAGGGCATAAGTTTGATCCTGCAAAAATTTGAAGGTTTGGGTGATGGAGCGGTTTTCGGAGGTGACTGCGTTGCCGAAGCTTCCCTGCCAGTCATTCGCGCTGCCGTTATCTGAGGGTTTAGTCTCGTAGAACAGTCTGGCGATGTTGGTGTAGCCAGTGTTTCCTGACTGAGCTTGGGCTACCCACAAGCTGGACTGGTAAGCGCCGTGAGATTGGTCGAAGGTAAAGTTTATATTGGTATCTTCATCGAACTGGATGCCGGCAGTGCCAAACATGAAAGCTCTGACGGGCGTGCAGATGCTGAGCAACATTGTGGTTGCCAAGCTGGCGACTGTAAAAGATGTTTTTTTGACTAGCGTTAAGGTAGTCATAACCCTGATTCCTCCAGTATTGTTACGTAGTAAGGCGCAAAATGCCATGTTGCCGTGACGCGAATCGACGATCGCGAGCCTGCGATATTTAGGACGATCGTCAAATCTAAAGAAGAGGCTCCACACCAGTGAATCTACAGAGAGATCTTACTTAAGGGTGTTTTGGAGTAAATGAGTGCTTCTTCTAAGAGTTTTCACTGACACCAGATTGGCACAGTTTAATCTGTAACAGCAAGATTTTCATCCTGCCTAGACTTCCAACTTACTACATTTACTTCGTTTTAGTAACAGTCTAAAGTTGAGTACAAGACTTGCAACTATTGGCTTTCATCAAAAATACATAAAATTTTTAATCGAGCTTTATGAAGTTTTGGTAAAGTTCATCCCTAAAATATAAAGTTTTTGAGAGAACGTCGGCTGTTCAGTCAGTTGTTCGTGAAAGCGGGCTGCAAGCTGGTCGCCCGATGCAGAAAGAAGCGGCGGCGACCGCGAGTAGGAATTTGAGCGAGTTTTTTGCCTCTCTAAGCAAGCTGTATAGTAGGCGATCGGTACTTACGTACTTTTGACTAATATTCCAAGTTTTTTAAACCTCTAACCCTCGCATTCCGCGCCATATTTTCACCAACAGTCCTGGACGCATCAACCCGGTTTTTTAAGGTAATTGGGTCAGGGAAGCAGTGAAAGTCAAAAAAAGAAACCAAGTTTCATTTCCCGCGCCTGAATTCTAGTAAAAAAACTGTTTTTACTAGAATCATAGTAATTAAAACCATACATTTCCTTTTTCAGTCCTAATTATTCGGTCACCCAAAATAGGCGGCTCCTATTGACATGAGAAATTTTTCTGAGTAAAAATAGTAGAAATAAATAAGATCGCACTTTAAGCACAGTCTTGAAACACAATGACACCCAACAAACTACATTTACTCGGATGGTTATTCATTGTGGGCTGGCTGAGTGCAGCGGCGGGCTCGGCAAACGCCCAACCCATCGCCCCGGCACCAGACGGCACTAACACACTTGTTACTCCCAACGGCAACCGCTACGACATTTCCGGGGGTTCTTTCAGTGGAGATGGGGCTAATCTTTTTCACAGTTTTACTCAGTTTGGCCTCAGCGAGGCTCAAACGGCTAACTTTCTGACTAATCCCAATATTCAAAATATTTTGGGAAGGATTACTGGGGGTAATCCTTCTTTAATAAATGGCTTAATTCAAGTTACGGGCGGCAATTCTAATTTATTTTTGATGAATCCTGCCGGCATGATTTTCGGCCCGAATGCGAGTCTCAACGTGCCTGGATCTTTTAATGCTACTACGGCGACAGGGATTGGTTTTGGGAACAATCAGTGGTTTAGTGCGATCGGCAATAACAATTGGGCAACTGTAATGGGGACGCCGAATAGTTTTGCGTTTACAAGTTTGCAAGGGGGAAGCATTGTTAATACAGGCAATCTGACGGTGACACCAGGTCAAAGTTTGAGTTTGATCGGGGGTACGGTGGTCAATAATGGTCAGCTAACTGCGCCTAGCGGCAATATTCTCATCAGCGCCGTACCGGGTAACAATTTGGTGCGAATTAGTCAAGCTGGAAATTTATTGAGTTTGGATATTCAGCCGACAGCAAATCAAAGTTCTCTGCCAAACAATTGGACGCAGCCAGTGTTATCTTTGCCGGAGTTGCTGACTGGACAAGGTGTGGCACAGGCGACGGGTTTGACGGTAAATCCCAATGGCGAAGTGGTGTTGACGGGGAACGTTTCTGTGCCGGTAACTGCGGGAACTGCGATCGCCTCTGGCAGTCTCAACGCCTCTGGCAACACTGGCGGTACTCTAAATATATTAGGGGAAAAAGTAGGAGTTATTGCAGGCAATATCGATGCTTCTGGGGTTAACGGCGGTGGCAATGTACTGATTGGGGGAGATTATCAGGGTTTGGGGACTGTGCCCAATGCTTCGCGGACTTTTGTTAGCAGCGACTCGACGATTAATGCTGATGCTGTTAGTAATGGGAATGGCGGGCGAGTTATAGTTTGGGCTGATGAAACTACTCGCTTTAATGGCAATATTACGGCCAGAGGCGGCTTATTTTCTGGGAATGGCGGCTTTGTGGAAGTTTCGGGAAAGCAATCGCTCGATTTTCAAGGATTAGTTGATTTGCGATCGACCTTTGGGATTGCTGGCACCTTATTATTAGATCCTACTGATATTACTATTAGCACAGGTGCGGATGCAAACGGTACATTCACGGCAGGAGTATTTGCTTCCTCTGTGGCTACTTCTACAATCAATAATGGGACGCTGCAAAATCAACTAAATTTGGGAAATGTCACTATTTCTACTGCCTCGACTGCTCCGAGTGCCGGTGATATTACAGTTAGTGCTCCCGTTGTTTGGAATAATAGTAATTCTCTGACGCTGAATGCTAATAATAATATTACGGTTAATCAACGTATTACTAATAGTGGAAATGGCGCGATCACATTAAATGCTGGTAATGCAATATCAGTCAATACCGACCTTTATACTACGGGCGGAAATATTAGCCTCACCAGTACCAATGATATCAACATCGCTGCGGGGGAGGGCAATCTGAATGCCCAAAGCTTATTTGGAAATGCAGGATCGATCGCCCTCTCAACGGTTGGCGGCGGTAACATTACCACTGGTAATCTAAATTCCTTCTCTGATGCAGGTACGGGAGGGAATATCAACCTCTCTATTACTGGAGGAACAGGTGCGATCGACACAACTGCTGGAAATCTCAATTCCTATTCCCAGGCGGGAAATGGAGGATCGATCACCCTCTCAACGGCTGGCGGTAACATTACCACTGGTCTTCTGAATTCCTACTCGGATGCAGATGGAGGGAATATCAACCTCTCTATTACGGCAGGAACAGGTGCGATCGACACAACTGCTGGAAATCTCCTTTCCTTTTCTAAGCTAAGAGGAAATGCAGGAGCGATCGCCATCTCAACGGCTGGCGGTAACATTACCACTGGTATTCTGAATGCCTTCTCCTCTGATGGAAGTGGAGGGAATATCAACCTCAGAGTTACTGGAGGAACAGGTGCGATCAACACAATTGCTGGAGAGGTCATTTCCTTTTCTGAGCGAGGAAATGGAGGAGCGATCACCCTCTCAACGGCTGGCGGTAACATTACCACTGGTGATCTGAGTTCCTTCTCCTCTGATGCAGGTACGTCCGGGAATATCAACCTCAGAGTTACTGGAGGAACAGGTGCGATCGACACAACTGCTGGAACTGTCACTTCCTTTTCTCAGCGAGGAAATGGAGGAGCGATCACCCTCTCAACTGTTGGCGGTAACATTACCACTGGTACTCTGAACTCGCATTCAGTAGATGGAGGTACGGGAGGGAACTTCACCCTCAACTCTGGTACAGGAAATATTATTCTTAGCGGTAATATAAAGACCTCAAAGGACGCCGCCGGTAGCGGTGGCAATATTACCTTCGAATCACCAGTTGTCCTTAGTAAACCAACTATTACCCTAACAACATCAGGAACTCCCAGCAGCGGCAATGTCGCCTTTAATAGGAATCTCGATGGCACTACAGCAAACAATGAAAGTTTATTGGTAAATGCCGGTGCCGGTAATATTACATTTAATGGTGCAGTTGGCAATACCAAGGCATTAGGAAATATTACTGCTAACTCTACAGGAACAACGGCATTTAATCAAACAGTCGATGCCGCGAATTTAACTACAAATGTCGGCGGCACAACTGAACTAAAAGGCAATGTCGCTACAATCGGCAGTCAAACTTATGGAGATGCCGTCACAATTGCCACTAATCCGATTATTTCAGGCAGTGGCGTTACTTTCAATAATACTGTTGATACCAATAACATTGGCAGCGACTTAACTGTAAATGGGGGTACGGGTAATATTACATTTAATGGTGCAGTTGGCAATACCAAGGCATTAGGAAATATTACTGCTAACTCTACAGGAACAACGGCATTTAATCAAACAGTCGATGCCGCGAATTTAACTACAAATGTCGGCGGCACAACTGAACTAAAAGGCAATGTCGCTACAATCGGCAGTCAAACTTATGGAGATGCCGTCACAATTGCCACTAATCCGATTCTTTCAGGCAGTGGCGTTACTTTCAATAATACTGTTGATGCCAATAACATTGGCAGCGACTTAACTGTAAATGGGGGTACGGGTAATATTACATTCAATGGTACAGTTGGCAATACCAAGGCATTAGGAAATATTACTTCTAACTCTACAGGAACAACCGCATTTAATCAAACAGTCACTGCCGCGAGTTTGACTACAGATGTCGGCGGCACAACTCAACTAAAAGGCAATGTCGCTACAATCGGCAGTCAAACTTATGGAGATGCCGTCACAATTGCCACTAATCCGATTCTTTCAGGCAGCGGGATTACTTTTAACGATACTGTTAACGGCAGCAGCGATTTAACTCTGAATGGGGGTACTGGTAATGTTACATTCAATGGTGCAGTTGGTGCTGCAAGTGCGATCGGCAATTTAACAGCTAACTCTACAGGAACAACCGCATTTAATCAAACAGTCAATGCCGCGAGTTTGACTACAGATGCTGGGGGCACAACTCAACTTAATGGCAATGTCACTACAACTGGCGCTCAAACCTACGAAGATGCAGTTACAATTGCCAACAATCCGATTCTCTCCGGCAGCGAAATTACTTTCAACGATACAGTAAACGGCAGCAGCAATTTGACGGCGAATGCGGTTAGCGGTAATGTTACATTCAATGGTGCAGTTGGTGCTACAAGTGCGATCGGCAATTTAACAGCTAACTCTACAGGAACAACCGCATTTAATCAAACAGTCAATGCCGCGAGTTTGACTACAGATGCTGGCGGTACAACTCAAGTGAAGGGAAATATCACTACAACGGGCAGTCAAACTTATGGAGATGCAGTTACAATTGCCAACAATCCGATTATTTCAGGTGACAGCATTACTTTCAATAATGCTGTAGACGGTACCAGCGATTTGACTGTGAAGGCGGCTAGCGGTAATATTACCTTCAAAAGTGCGATCGGCGAAACAACTCCTCTCACAAATTTAACTGCCAACAGCAAGATATCTTTAGGCGGCAATGTGACTACAACCGGCAGTCAAACTTATGCAGATGCTGTCACTGTTGCCAAAAACTCGATTCTTTCAGGCAGCGACATTACTTTCAACAAGACAGTTGACGTGGCTGGCAATCTCGGTATTGCGGCTGATAATGTCAATCTCAAAGGAACTGTAACAACCACCAATGATGGGAGGCTCACAATTGCCAATAAGGTAAATTTGAATATTGAGAAAAACCTGAACTTAGACGGTGCATTTATTCAAAATGGCGGGGGAACTGTTGCGGTTAGCGGAAATATCACCACAACTAATGATAACATTAGTTTTAGCGATCCGGTGACATTAAAAGCTCCTGTAAATTTTACACTCGGAGATGCAACTATTGCTTTCGGTTCTAGTTTATCGGCAGGTAGTAACTCGCTGACGTTAACGGCAGGTGAAATTGATTTTTCTGGGAATGTTTCTGGTACTGGCGCGTTAACGCTGCAACCCGCAACAGCCGGCCAAAATATTGTTGTTGGTGGAATTGATAACAATACTAGCGCTTTAGATTTGACTGCATCGGAAATTAGTTTGATTCAAAATGGATTTAGCTGGATCGCGATCGGGCGATCGGATAGCAGCGCCAATATTAGTATTCCCTATAATCTCATATTTTTAGACCCAGTAAATATTCAAACGGGAACTGGTACGATCGCACTTGATGGAACTATCACCGGACTTGACAACAGCAGTGCTGCTATCCAAGGTTCAATAATTAATTTGAACTATGGCATCAATACAACTAACAATATAGATTTGACTGGCAACGTTCAACTGGGAAACCAGGTTAATCTTAAAAGCAGCGTTGGTAGTATTAATATAAAAGGCGCGATCGACGGCGGTCATTTGTTGGGCTTAGATGCGACGAATGGTAATGTGCTGCTGCAAGGAAATATCGGCGAAACAACGCCCTTGTCTGTTCTGAATGTTACTGCATCGAATGCGGAAGTTATCGGGAATGTTAAAAGCAATTCTGGTTTTAATGTTACGGCTTTAAATACTAAATTAGGCGGGAATGTTACGACTAATAACGGCAACATTAATATTAGCAATGCTTTGGTTTTGACAAAGGATGCGGTATTTAGTACCGCAGGGGGAAATATTGCTTTTGGTGCGAGCGACAGTGACAGCATTAATGCCCGCAACTTAACTCTAGCCTCCGGTAGTGGCAGCATCACTTTCAACGGTGCGGTGGGGGCCACCAGCAAGTTAAAAAATCTTGCGATCGACAATGCTGGCAATGTGACAGGAAACTCGACAATTAACGCGCAACAATTGACAGCACCAAACACGGAAAAAGTCAATTTATCGGGAGATCTCACCGTCGGCCAAGTCGATATTACTGCCAAGGGCGATATAAGTGTTAAAAATATTACTACTAATGGCGGAGAAATTCTTTTTACAAGCGGTAACAATTTCACCGCAGGCAATTTGAATACATCGGCAAACAGTGGCGGCAACATAACTGTTAAGGCGATAACTTCAATTACCACCGGACAAATTAACTCTAGCGCTATAGTCGGAAATGCCGGCAATGTGTTCTTAGATCCGATCGGCGATATTCAAGTAGAGTTTATCAATGCCCAAGGCGGCACTGGCGGCACCGGCGGCGATGTCACAGCAATAACAGGCAATTTTTTCCGCGCTACGGGTGCTTTTTCAACCCCACTGTCGCCGACGGGATTTGCTAGCATTTCTACTGCTGGCGGCGCCGGTGGTGGCAAAATTACAATTGTGCACGCTGGGGGAGATGGAGGGACGCCGATTCAACCGTTTGTTGTGGGGGATGCTGCTAGCAACGGTACGGCGGGTGCAATTACAACGGGACAATCTACCATTACATCGCAGTCGTTTCCGCGTTCTAGTAGTGTTGGTAATATTGTATTTTCGACTGATGACGCGATCGACCCGACGCCAACGCCAACTCCAACTCCGGTAGTAACTCCGACTCCCACTCCGAGTGAAACTCCAACTCCGGTAGTAACTCCGACTCCCACTCCGAGTGAAACTCCGACTCCGGTAGTAACTCCGACTCCCACTCCGAGTGAAACTCCAACTCCGGTAGTAACTCCAACTCCCACTCCAGTTGTCACTCCAACTCCGGTAGTAACTCCAACTCCCACTCCAGTTGTCACTCCAACTCCGGTAGTAACTCCAACTCCCACTCCAGTTGTCACTCCAACTCCGGTAGTAACTCCAACTCCCACTCCAGTTGTCACTCCAACTCCGGTAGTAACTCCAACTCCCACTCC